>CBEWFH010000279.1:0-1537 GCA_965555895.1 uncultured Simkaniaceae bacterium | reverse complement strand
GCTGCATTTATGCCTAGATTCAATCTACCGGCTTTAGCCGGGAAGTCATTGAATAGTATTGGATAGTGTTGTCGCCAAATAATCCATCTAGGGAAAGGTGAGGATTTCGTAACCTTCATCGGTGATAAGGATAGTATGTTCCCACTGCGCACTCGGCTTTCCATCAAGGGTACGTACTGTCCATTGATCTTTCAAATCGATTTTCCCTTCACGTACTCCAGCATTGATCATGGGTTCAATAGTAAAGGTCATTCCTGCAGTCAGGGGAATATTCATATTGTTATAGCAATGGGGAATCTGAGGGGCCTCATGAAAATCTATCCCAACACCATGTGCTACGAATTGGTTCACAACCGAGCATCCTTCACTAGTTGCATAATCCTCGATGACGCGGCCAATCTCCGAAACAAGAAGGCCAGGCTTTAGAATTTTGATGGCACGCATGAGACATTCATAAGAAACATCGACCACATTTTGTTTTTCTTCAGAGATTTTTCCGATGGAGACCATGGCGCTGCAATCCCCATAAAAACCATCTAAGATAGAAGTAACATCGATATTCATGATGTCCCCCGAAACGAGGGGCTTATTATCAGGAATGCCGTGGCAGATCACCTCATTTAAAGAAGTGCAGATCCCTTTTGGGAAGGGAGGCTCTCCATATCCCAAAGGGGCAAGAGTGGCTCCAGCCTCTTTATGGAGCTCCATTGCATAGTTATCCAGCTCCTCTGTGGTGGTCCCTGCTTTTGCTTTTGCGCATACTTTTTTAAGAATATTCGCTGCCAGCTTGCAGGCTCTTTTAATCCCTGTAATTTGTTCAGGAGTTTTTAAGACAATCTGATACTTTTTAAAGTATTCAGCCTTTAAACTCTTAAAATCATGGGGGGCAAAGAATGGGAGGTGACATTTTTTCCACTTCTTTCCGCTTCCACACCAGCAGAGGTCATTTCTCGCAATCATGGGTGAGATTATAAAGGAAAGGCTAGACAATGTCTAGCCTTCTATGCTCATTCAAAGTCACATTTACTATTTGAGAAACTGCTGGAAGAGCAATCTTTCGGTCAAATTTGGCCGCAGATTCCACTCCTTTGATCGCAAGCTCCTCTGCGGTAAGTGGGTGTTGAAGAGTGCTTGCATGGCGCCAAAGGGCATATTCTTCCCCTGTACCGATCGCAGTAAAACGTGAGTATTCTCTAATTGAGCATTGGAAATTGACTTCGAATATACCATTTGGGGAGATAGAAAGTAGTTCAAAAGGAGTAGCCTGAAAGGGTTGGGAGATATTTTGGGGATTGAGGAGAAAAAACTCCTCTGCCAAAGTTTGATGTAGGTTATAAAGAAATTTAATTAGGTCTTGATTGGGTTGTTGATCCAAGAAAATATCTACTAGCAAAGGATGTCCTGCAATTCCTATGTAGGATTCTCCATGTTTAATAATTTTAGGAGAGTGTTTACTTAAAAAATGATTCATGAGATTCTGCCCTTTTTTATAATCGAAAATTGAGAGGATTAAGATGAATTATTGTAAAAAGTGCCG
>CBEWFH010000278.1:0-1557 GCA_965555895.1 uncultured Simkaniaceae bacterium | reverse complement strand
TGTTTTGGGGGTGCCGGTTTCTCTTGTGAATGCAGGGCTTTGTATTGGGGTTCTGGGGCTTTCTCTTTCGAGGGGTGGTCAGGATTAGATCAATGCTTAGAAATGTTGAATACTGGGGATACCTTGATCGTCTGGCGGCTAGATCGGTTAGAAAGGTCAGTCTCTCATTTAATCAAGCTCGTTGAAGATCTTAGGAAGGATGGGATTAGCTTCAAATCGATTTGTGATGGGGTAATTGACACAACGACTGCTTCTGGCGAGCTCATTTTTAATATTTTTTCCTCTCTCTCCCAATTTAAAAGGCGTTTAATTCAAGAGCGGATACGAGCTGGACTTTCAGCAGCAAGAGCTCGAGGGCGTTTAGGGGGAGACGGATGTCGCTCGGACCCTAAAAGTGTCCGTCAGGTCCAAGTCTTGGCTATTACAGTTACATATCCGTGGCGGTACACCATCTATTTATGGAAACAGTCGTTTGCTAATAAACACCCATCTATTAGAAATGAACCCGCTGTTCCTAATCCTGGAATTATTGACAAAACACCTGAGGAAACCTCTGCAATGGCTCCCATATATTCTCCATCAGCTAGTCTCTCTACAGCAAAATACACACCAACAGCAATACCAATGATTGGTATTTTTTTAGACAAGCTTTTACCAGATGTTTTACCAACAGATTTAAGACCAACTGTCAAAGTTTTGGTAGGCAAACGAGTAGCAGCTTTAATTGCAGTGCTTATTAAAGTATTTCGTTTTGTTGATTGTGATTCAGAAGGGGTCGATTGGTTTGCTTTTTTTTGTTCTATGGTTACATTAATGTAAAACCTGGCTGGTTTTCTTTTAGATTCTTCTATGTAGTTAAAACTTTTTCTAAGACCGTTTTCTAAAAACGTGTGAAATTTTTCGCATCTTTCATCTTCAAAAATTTTTGCCTTGTTATCAATGAGAACAGTAGCATAAGTTAGACTCGGCTTATTCCTGTCTGGCTTCTTCTTGCCTGGATTCTCCTCGGGACCTTGATAACTAATATTTGTTTCAGTGGTTTTGGAATTTTGACGGTCAATACGATATGTGGTATCTCCTTGATCAGGAACAATTGTTCTATATCTTTTTGTATAACTGATGATTGTGTGCTCTTTTATTTCGGTTATCCTTTTAGCTAGATTTTTTTCTAAATCGTTACGTTTATCAGGATTTGGCTCTCCAGAAATAAACCGTTTCTTCTTTTCGGAGTGTAGCTCTGGGGGATGCATAGTATAAGTAACGCCATCTTTTTCTATAAAACATGATTGCATAAACATTTCTCCTTTCAATCTGTATCTGTATTATATTTTCTTGCCCTCTCAACTCTGTAATAGCCAAGACTTAACCTGACGGACACTTTTTATCTGATACCTTCAAATTCAGAAGCTTTCATTTCTTGAGCCATTATTTCCTCAGGATTTTGATCCTCTTCATTGTTTACCGCAACTTAAAATCTACAGGCATTTTTCGTCTACAAATTCAACAATTTGTAGACAGCTTAAAACAAACTAAATATAGTGTCCATTAAATCGTTTT
>CBEWFH010000277.1:0-1583 GCA_965555895.1 uncultured Simkaniaceae bacterium | reverse complement strand
CTGAATCGTTGCCATCTGAGTCATCGGACTCTGACTAGTCATCCCCATCTCATAGAGATCCATCCCCTCAAGTGATCCCGCAATTCCCAAACCATACATGCTGAGGAGGAGGCTCTCTTCATCGCCACTATGGGCTCCCAAACTGAGTAAAAGATGTCCCATCTCCTCTAAAATAACAAAGTCATGTTTACCAATCTCTTTAACATACTCTTCATAGAGGTGGACCCCTCGTTCAACTTCTCCTGCTTGAATCAAATAGAGAACTTGATACTTTGAGATTTTAGGTCCCTCTTCCTCAGCAAAAAGAGTCGAAAAAGTCATTATCAATAAGAGAAAAGCCCGCTTCATTAATTTATTCTCGCCATCCCATCAAATAGTGTGCTATGCTATAAGGATGTTTACACTATTTCAGAAAAAAGAAAAGTTTTTCCTCCGTGAGTTTTCAGTCAAGGCAGAGGGAGTTCGCGCCACCATTGGGACCCTCCAACCTAAAGAGCTTGTTAAAATTCTCATCGAGGTTGCAAAAGTATGGACCTACGATTACGAAGAACGGGCCCCCTTTATTCAAGAGCTTTTTGATATCCTTCCAAAAAAAAGCCAAGAAATCTTCCTCGATTTTATCCAAAAATCCCTTCCGGGCAGCAATCCTACTAAAGATTTCCCCCATGCAATTTGCCAAATCCAAAAAGAAAAACTCGAAGAAGGACTCCTTTTGATTGCTTAATATTTCCTTTACAAAGATCAACCCTTCAAGGAGGTAATATTATGTCAGATATGAAAGTAGCAGATTCAAATAGAGTGATTCAGCAACCACCTGTTGTTGTTACAGATAAAGGATCAACAACAACTTACCTAACTGATGCCGTATGGAATGCGGGTTCAAATTTTGTAGCTTGTTTTTCAGGAAATAACACAGCAAAAACAGACGCTTTCAAAGTGAGGTTTAGTGGAAAGGGCCTTTCTCCAGGTCAAAGGCTAGTCTTTCTTTTCGAGCACAAATCGCTCGGCTTTAAATGTGAGGACGGAAATACCGGTGGAGTTCGAGCTTTTTATGAAGGACTTCTTACGCAAGATGTTTCTTTAAAAAAAGAATTTCTCCCTTTTTTTCAAACTCTTCAACATGAAGTTAAGATTCAAGAGTGGGGTCAACTCATTGATGCACTACATAAACCTGATACAGAAGAGAACAAAAAGATCATTGGTATATTTAGAGATGTACTCCGATTTGATTGATATCGTTGGTGGTTGCATCCTCAACGTGAATCCAACATCCCTCTTTAGGCTCAGGGATTTCAATAAATTCGTCGTCGTGCTCACCCTTTTCGTAGATGGTAAACATGGCCCGCTACCTCTAGGGAAATTTACCAGTAAGGTAACAGATAAAGATAAAAAACCCTTGATTGTATAAAATATTTTCAATATCCAAGTTTAAGAGGACTTGTAAGTGATATAGGCATTGTTTCTGGAACAGCTGCTAGTAGTTTAGCTCTCAATTCGTTAGCTATTTGGGTTCTACGTACGAAATTTGATACACCTTTGTCTTACTTTAGCGGAATCGTTGCTGGAATAGCAGGACCTATCCT
>CBEWFH010000276.1:0-1607 GCA_965555895.1 uncultured Simkaniaceae bacterium | reverse complement strand
GCTTATTCCTCTTACTCAATAGATTCAAAAATTTGTTTTAGTTTCCTGTGCCCTGATCAACCTAGCCAAAGCAATTGAACCTTATGCTCGAGACCTACGTGAAAAAAGGGATGACAACTATGTCGCTATGCAAACAGACAGTTATGTAAAAATCACCTATCTCCTTTTCGATAAGTATGGAGAGAGCCTCTATCCTGATGCAACATTTACCCTCCGCCTAGCTGTAGGATCAATGATAGGATACCAAGAGGAAAGTGGCTACGTGATTCCTACAACGACTCTAGATGGGGTCTTTGCTCAAGCTGCGGCCAAATTCTAATCAAAAGCCCTATAAACTCCCTCTCCGTTGGAGAGATAAGAAAAACTCGCTCAATGAAAATATCCCCTTCAACTTTGTATCAATAAACGATATTATTGGGGGTAGCTCAGGAAGCCCTATCATCAATGCACAAGGGGAAGTTGTGGGACTTATTTTCGATGGAAATGTTCACTCTTTTACCTGGAGTTTTACGTTTGATCAGAAGCAAGGAAGAGCTGTGAGTGTTCACTCTGAAATTATTCGACACGCTTTAAAGGATGTTTACAATGCAGAGACCCTTCTAAAAGAGATCGCTAATTAAATAAGATGGCAGGCGGTGCTATGGCCAGGAGCGACTTCGCGAAGCGGAGGGCGCTTTTCGAAGCAGAACTTCTCTGCTTTTGGGCAGCGTGTGCAGAAGACACATCCTTTAGGAGGATTGATAGGACTGGGAACCTCTCCTGTGAGGAGGATGCGGGTCCTTTTTTTCTCGATGATGGGATCGGGAATGGGGATCGCTGAAAGGAGTCCTTGCGTGTAAGGGTGGAAGGGATTTTCATAGAGCTCGGCACTTGGAGCAAGTTCCATTAAATGACCAAGATACATGACAGCAACGCGGGTTGATAGGTATTTCACCATGGCAAGATCGTGGGAAATAAAGAGATAGGTCAGTCCCATCTCCTCTTGAAGCTGTTTAAGGAGGTTAATGATTTGTGCTTGGATGGAGACGTCGAGGGCGGCGATCGGTTCATCGCAGACGATGAGGCGGGGATTAAGGGCAAGGGCGCGGGCGATACCAATCCGTTGTCTTTGTCCACCACTAAATTCATGGGGAAATCGGCTAGCGTATTCGGGCCTAAGGCCAACGAGTACTAGGAGTTCTTGGACCCGTTTTCGTCTCTCGGTGGGAATCAGAATATTATGGATGTTTAACGGTTCGGCGATGATCGCTCCGGCAGTCATTCGGGGATTGAGTGAAGCGTAGGGATCTTGGAAGATATATTGCATATCGTGGCGGAGAGATTTGATTGCTTTTCCTCTATAGCTAAGGATACTCTCTCCTTTGAAGATGATATCACCACTGGTTGGTTCGTAGAGACGCATGAGGGCGCGGGCAAGAGCTGTTTTCCCGCACCCACTTTCTCCGACAAGGCCTAGGATTTCTTGAGGAAAAATATCAAAAGATATGTCATCGACAGCTCGGAGGGTTTGTCCTTTATATGAGAAGTACTTTTTAAGGTTTTTGATTTGGAGGAGGGGCTCCGTCATTTTTTTTCCTCCTGCCTTTTGATACGTGGGTCAAAAAGCC
>CBEWFH010000275.1:0-1663 GCA_965555895.1 uncultured Simkaniaceae bacterium | reverse complement strand
AGAGCAATCAAAAGGCAACATGACTCTTCCATGGGATATCATAGTCTGAAGAGAGCTAGAAACACTATTGCAAGAATTGAATCCATGCATATGATTTTCAAAGGACAAATTGATGATATCCCAGATGCAAACGCTCTGGATGTAAAGAAATTTAGTGAAGACCTCTTTGAGGTTAGAGGGTTAGCAGCCTAAGAGGGTGAAATCCAGAAAAATAGATTATCCTATGCAGAGATGAAGGTTTTTGCAACTCTACCATCGAGGTTACTAAAATGGAATGAATCAGGCATGAGGAGATGCTGCTGTGATAAAGACAAAAATGACCGTGAAGAAGAGAAAGATCATTGCGAGTGTTGGAGAGTCGTAAGCGAGATTAACCCATTGAATAACAAAGGCTGGTGCTGAGAAGCTGGCTGAGACAATTTTTATCTTTTTTGAGTGGTCACAGTTGAAAATTGCTGTTAGGAAGACAATGATTAGGAAAAACTGCCAGATTGCCATATAGAGGTGGCCACGATCGTAGGGGCGGAAGATAAATAAGAGAATGAGTGAGATAAGGGGTTGGGTAAAATAACCACTACAAGCCCTTACATAATTTGAGTAATCTTTCTTAAAAAGATTTGCCATATATCCCTATATCTAAGATTGAGAGGTTTGGGTCAAGACCCTTTTTTTCTCCCTTGAATAAGATCAGTGTTTATTGTAATTTTGAAATAGGGGGAATTGTCTATGAGCACATATCGCGAACCAACACCATTTGATGATCCATTTCTAGGAGCCAATAGGATCTTGAAGAAGGAACTTTCAAAAGTCTTAGAATCACTATTTTATACCTTTGAGCATGAAGATCAAAACAAGTCTACTATGTCTCGTCAGCTCCATTTGAATGAGGGGCTTATGATGGATCGATCAAAGGAGATAGGGGGAAAGATCTATCTTCATATGCAGGAGCTGATGCAAGCATCTTCAGACTATGCCAATGGGCATGGAAAGATTGAAATGGTCTATGAATGTCTAGAATTTTTAAGAGATGAGCTGAAGTCATGAAAAAAGGGGGTAAAAACCAACTTATCCATGATTTGCAGTCGTTCCTTTGGCAGTTTGAACAGGGGGGCTACACTCGTGAGAGTATGCATGATGTTCTCGAAAAGCTAGAGAAGGTTCTTGAAGATGATGGAGAGCTTCTCGGTGGCCCGATCAAGGAGCATGTTGAGCAGATGATTCGTGACTGCCGCGCTTATGCCTTTGGAGCTGGCAATCCTCGCAAAGTGGTTGGGGACTTAGATAAACTCAGGCAAGATTTGGAGAAGTAGTGATGGAAAATGATGGGATGGAAGAAGCGAAACCGAAGGATATCCTTAAAGGGGAAGTTCAAGAGTTTCTCAGTGAGTTTGAAGCTTCAGAAGAGAGCGAAGATGATATGAAAACTATTTTCCCCCTTTGGAGGGATAGTATTGTTAATCACTCCCGAGAAGTGGGTGGGGGAATCGATAAGCAGGTCAAAAAGCTTATGGATGTTTGCGAAGATTATGCGAGTTGCCACGGGATGCTAGAACGAGTTCGCACCGAAGCAGAAGAGACCCGCATCCATCTTGGTTTATAATGCCTTAAAATCATTTGCATGATACTGTGGGGGGCACTGGTAGCTTCGCGGGGGGGGCACTTT
>CBEWFH010000274.1:0-1683 GCA_965555895.1 uncultured Simkaniaceae bacterium | reverse complement strand
AAGAATATTAACCCCAACCCCTGAGGAAAAATGCGACACTTTAGTTTTGCACAAGCTTATGACATTTTAGTTTTGCGTTGACACCCATTTTAGTTAGTTATAGTCAGCAAGATTACTTTTGCCTTAGGCTTCCATAGGGAAAATTTCTATGTTGCCCTGCCTTAACAAGAGCCCACTTCGGACTCTTTCCATCGGTCGCCTTGAACTTTCCTTATAGGAGCCTCTTCTTGAATAATCCTCTCGTGACGACACTATCTAAACAATAATTTTAATTATTCATCTAGAGGAGTTGTTTTCATAGGTTGTCAAGAATTCCTCCTGTGTGTATGATGGGCGACATTGTTGAAATTTAGGATTCACAATGAAAGTACGTGCATCAATTAAAGCAGATCCCAATAAAGGGGATAAAATCGTAAGACGGCGGGGGCGCCTCTATGTGATTAATAAAAAAGACCCAAATCGAAAGCAACGGCAAAAAGGCCCCGCAAAGAAAAAATAGGAAGACTATGGCTAGAAAAGCATTGATCGAAAAAGAGAAGCGACGTGAGCACCGCGTCCGTTTGAAATGGGAACAAAGAAAAGAACTAAAGAAAATTGTCAGGGATCTTACAGTCTCTGAAGATCAGCGAATGGCGGCTCAAGAAAAGCTTAATAAGCTTTCTCCAAATTCTTCTAAAGTTCGACTACGTAATCGTTGTCAACTCACTGGTCGTTGCCGAGGATACCTCCGCAAGTTTGGACTCTCTCGTCTTTGCTTCCGCGAAATGGCCAATTCAGGGGTTATTCCAGGAGTTACCAAAGCTTCTTGGTAAAACCCCAAAGAGCTGCCTACCCAAACTTGCCTAGATTTTTCTTTTTTCACAGGTTTTAAAGGGTAAAATGGCCACTACTTTTCAAAGTATGTGGCCATTTTACCCTTTAAAACCTGTGAAAAAATCGAAAACCCTTTAAGGTCCGCTTAGGAAGCAATTTTTGGAGGTTTTTTTATGCGCGGCGGATTTTTTCTAAAGTTTCAGGGAGATTTTCAAGAGTTTTCCAGTTTTCCATCTCTTCATTCCAAACAAAAGTGCTTCCTATGATCTGATCATCATCCCATGCGCTTTGAAGGGCATGGAAACTCATCGGGCCAAATTGCTTCTCCTCTTTATCAAGGTAATACCAGAGGATTTCAGGAGGGCGGCTATTGATATCATCTGCAGCTCCGATAATCATTTCTTTTTCCATTGATTGAGAAATAATGGAAGCTCCTGTTGCAGGAAGAGCAATTGCTTTTACAGGAAGGATATATAGGGTGATGATAGCTATTAATCCTAAGATAGCACCAAGGGCAAACCAAATCATTGGGTTTCTCCCCCGTTTTTGTGCAATCCTCGAGCAAAGATAGCCAAGTAGGGTCCAAGAAAGTAGGCAAAACATTAGATACATGGCACTTCCTAAAAGTTTTCACATAGTATACCATAAGAGAGAAATCTCAGTACATAAATAAATTGGTATTGAAAAAAATCCTTACATCGGTTTCAATATCTCCAGAAACTCAAAAACATAAAGAATAAAGGGGTATAAAGTGGAATGTTCTTTTTGTGAGGTAAACCCTCTTCATCGGCACTGGTAGGTTCGCAGGGGGGCAACTCGTCCAACTCTAAATAAGGCGGCATGTTTTTCCAAAAACGATTAAGATCTCTT
>CBEWFH010000273.1:0-1689 GCA_965555895.1 uncultured Simkaniaceae bacterium | reverse complement strand
CGACCCCCTCCTTCATCCTCCTTACCTGCCATACCCCCGGTCTCACCCCAAAAGTTCTCCATCACCTCCTTTCCCAAACCTTCCCCAAACTCTCCATCGACGCTGGCGAAATGACCCTCCCCAGCAAAAACTTTCCTCTTCCATCTGGCTGCTACGCGCGCGGTTAATTTTCTCTATTATTTATTTAAAAAATTCTGAGTTAGTAAAAATTTGCGAATTATCTAATTTCACTCTATGATAACCATTACTTGAGACAATAAGACATAGAGCAAATGTTTAAGAGATGGGTCATTTCCAGTCTGCAAAATCCGAGGGTGAAGCAAGTCGTTAAGCTCCGCGATAAGCGTGAGCGTGACACTACCCAGTCCTTTTTAATCGAAGGGTACCGGGAGCTTTCGCGCGCCGTAAAAGGGGGAGTGCCCCTCGTCTCACTTTTTTATTCTCCCGCTCACTTTTTAGGGAGCAATGAGAATGGACTCATTGAAGAGATCCGCGGTCAGGGTGTTGAAGTCTTAGAAGTCAATAAAGGGGTCTTTGAAAAAATCTCCTTCCGCGATCGCCCTGATGGGCTCCTTGCCGTTGCAACACAAACACACCTCATCTTAAACGATATCATTCATCTCATAAAAAGGGAACGGCCCCCCTTCTTCCTCATTGCCGAAGCAATAGAAAAACCAGGGAACTTAGGCTCCATCCTCCGCTCCTCCGATGCCGCAGGGGTCGATGCCCTCCTCGTTTGTGATCGGTGCACAGATATCTATAACCCCAACGTCGTCCGCGCCAGTGTGGGAACGCTATTTACTATTCCCGTTTTAGAAGTGAGTAGTGAAGAGGCCATCGCCTATCTGAAAGAAAGTAAAATCGCCATCGTTGCCACTTCCCCCGATGCAAAGCTCACATTTACAGAGGCCGATCTTACCGGCCCCGTTGCTATAGCAATGGGAACCGAACAACTGGGTCTTTCAAAAAAATGGATGAAAGCGGCCGACATCCAAGTCAGTATCCCCATGCATGGGATCGCTGACTCCCTAAACGTAGCAGCAGCAACCACCCTCCTTTTATATGAAGTACTCCGCCAAAGAACTTGAGATCCTCTACGAGGACAACCACCTTCTTGCCGTTAATAAACCAGCGGGGCTTCTCACCCAACCCAATGAAACAGAAAGTTCCAGTCTCGAAGAGCTCGGTAAAACCTACATCAAGAACAAGTATCACAAAAAAGGAAGCGTCTTCCTTCATCCTATTCATCGTCTCGATAAACCCGTCAGTGGGATTGTCCTTTTTGCAAAAAAGTAAAGCCCTCTCTTGCCTAAATAGCCAAATGCGTGCCCGCACCATCATCAAAACCTATGCCGCAAAAGTTAAAGGACACCTCAAAAAGAAAGAGGGAGAGCTCCGCCACCACCTGACCCACTCCTCCCATCACGCCCAAGTTACCAACACTCCCTCCGCCAAAGAGGCTACCCTCTCTTACGAAGTTAAAAAAGAATATCCCCACGCAACTCTTCTCCATACAGGTCACTATCACCAAATCCGTGCCCAATTTGCCCATATCGGTCATCCCATTATCCAAATTTCGCCGTAAAACCTCTTCCTTGAGGGGGAGGATATAAGAAGCTTCCCTCATGTTGGAGTTTTTTGACTCTCGATATATTTCCTCACGATATCGATGGGTGCTCCTCCACAACT
>CBEWFH010000272.1:0-1725 GCA_965555895.1 uncultured Simkaniaceae bacterium | reverse complement strand
CTTAATAAACTCTCAACTCCAGTTAGTAATCATGATGAAATTGAGCAAATCGCAACTATTTCTGCAAATAACGATCCTGACATTGGCGAGATGATTGCCAACGCGATGAAAAAGGTTGGAAAAGATGGAACGATTACCATTGCCGATGCAAAAGGGATCGATACAGTTTTAGATGTTGTTGAAGGGATGCAATTTGATAAAGGGTATCTCTCTCCCTACTTTGTCACCAATGCAGAAAAAATGACTGCCGAACTTTCAAATGCTCAGATTCTCATTACCGACAAAAAAATCTCTAATGCAAAAGAGCTCGTTTCCATCTTAGAAAAAGTAATGGAACAAGGGCAAGGGCCCCTCCTAATTATTGCAGACGATGTAGAAGGAGAAGCTCTCGCCACTCTTGTGATCAATAAGCTTAAAGGGGGAATGCCCCTTTGTGCCGTGAAAGCTCCTGCTTTTGGAGATCGAAGAAAAGCGATATTGCAAGATATTGCAACCATTACAGGGGCAACTGTTGTCTCAGAAGAAGTGGGCTTAAGCTTGGAAGAAGTAGGGCTTGAAGTATTAGGGACAGCTAAAACAATTAAGGTAGGAAAAGAAGAGGCTACACTCATTGGTGGTGGCGGAAATCCTGCGGAAGTTCAAAAGCGGGTAACCCAAGTTCGGGGTGAAATAGAAAATTCTACTTCAGATTATGACCGAGGAAACCTTGAAGAACGCTTAGCAAAACTTGCTGGTGGTGTTGCTGTGATCAACGTTGGTGCTGCGACAGAGACCGAAATGAAAGAGAAAAAGGCGCGTGTAGAAGATGCCCTTCATGCAACGCGTGCTGCAGTCATTGATGGAATCGTTCCTGGTGGAGGGGTAGCCTTTCTTCGTGCGGTGAAAGCTCTTGATGTCCTGAAGCTTAAAGGGGATGAAAAGATTGGAGTAGACATCGTCAGACGCTCCGCTTTTGCTCCGGCAACAGCTATTGCCAATAACTGTGGCAAAGAAGGAAATATGATCGCCGAGAAAATCTTTGAAGGTGAAGGTTCCTATGGATACAATGGATTGACTGATACCTTTGAAGATCTTTTAAAAGCAGGTGTTCTTGATCCTGTCCTTGTAACAAAGAGTGCCTTGAAGCACGCCTCTTCAATTGCAAGTCTCCTCATTACAATTGCCTGTATGATTACCGATAAGCCTGCGCCAAAAGGTGAAGTCCCAATGGAAGGTGGTGGAATGCCTGGAATGGGCGGTATGCCCGGTATGGGGATGATGTAGTACCTTATTATAAGGGTGTTTCTCATTGACTCAAATAGTCTTACAGGGGTACGTCATGAATTATGAGGCGTACCCTTTTTTTATTCCTTATTATCTTTACTGCTGCTTATGCAGAAGGGCCGACTTCCCAAGAGAAAAAGGCTCTCATGCATCTCCAAGAATCGGTCCGAGAGAGAGAGAGACAGTTGAGCTCTCGGGAGAGGTCTTCTTGTTATCCTCATCTCTTAGCTCCACCTATTCTGAAGAGGGAGTTCTCCTTAATAGTGGGATTGCAAACTATTCCAATCTTTAGCCTCAAGACCGACTCGATCGATCCCCGAGTATAACCTTGGGTACGCAGTCAAAGCACTCTACCGGATTCCCCCACGCGGAATGCAATATCCCTGGGATATACCTATATTTGAGAGTGTTTACCTAAAGGTTGATAATCCTAACTTTTGAAACGAATCGAATATTTCGGGA
>CBEWFH010000271.1:0-1733 GCA_965555895.1 uncultured Simkaniaceae bacterium | reverse complement strand
ACTTTCCAAGGATACGCTCATTTATTCTCAGACACAACATTCGGTTATACCTCAAGTTTGAGTTCAAAAAACACAAACTTCTCTACTTTGCCTTTGGGTTAATTGTTTATTTTATCCTTACGATGATTCTTACTTGGGAACTATAGTGACAGTAGCACCCCTCCTTTTAGGAATTGGAGGAGCGGCTTTAAGGAAAATAGAGAAAGAGACCAAAGGTCCTCTTCAACGCTTCTTTAATTAATGACTTAAGAAAGGTTAAAAGTCGCAGTTTCCTGGAATTCTTGGGAAAGCGATAGCATCGCGGATGTTATCGACACCTGTTGTGAATTGGACAAGGCGTTCAAAGCCAAGACCAAACCCACCATGAGGAACCGAGCCATATTTCCGAAGATCGAGATACCACTCATAGGCCTTTAGATCGAGGTTGTGTTTTTCGAACTTGGCTTTGAGGACATCGTAGCGCTCTTCCCTTTGCGATCCGCCGATAATTTCTCCGATTTTTGGAACGAGGACATCGAGGGTGGCAACAGTTTTTCCATCTTTATTTTTACGCATATAAAAGGCTTTGATCTCTTTTGGATAATCGGTGAGGATGATGGGGGCTTTGCAATACTCTTCGGCGAGATAGCGCTCATGTTCAGACTGAAGATCAGATCCCCATTTAACGGGGTACTCAAAAGTGCGCTCTGATTTTTCAAGGATGTTGATTGCTTCGGTGTAGGTAAGGCGGAGGAAGGGTGTCCCCTGGACATGGGTGAGGCGATCGATGAGCCCCTTTTCGATGAACTGATTAAAGAACTGAAGATCTTCCATGGAATTTTCTAGGGCATCGGTAATGAGTGCTTTTATATACTCTTCAGCAAGAGTTGCAATCATCGGAAGATCAGCAAAAGCAAGTTCCGGTTCGATCATCCAAAATTCGGCAAGGTGACGCGATGTGTGAGAGTTTTCTGCACGGAAGGTAGGGCCAAAAGTATAGATATCGGAAAGGGCCGTTGCGTAGGCTTCCCCATTGAGTTGCCCTGAAACGGTGAGGAAGGCAGAGCGTCCAAAAAAATCTTTTTCGTAGTTGACTTTTCCCTCTTCAGTTTTGGGGGGATTATCAAGGTTAAGGGTTGTCACCTGGAACATCTCACCTGCACCTTCACAATCACTTCCTGTAATAATGGGGGATTGAAGGTAATGATAGCCCCTTTCTTGGAAGAAGATGTGGGTCGCATAGGCGAGTCTACTTCGGACACGAGCGACAGCGCCTTGCGTATTAGTACGTGGACGGAGGTGAGCGATGGTGCGCAAGAAATCAAAGGAATGCCTTTTTTTCTGAAGGGGGTAATCATTGGGGCAAGTGCCGAGTAAGCGGAGCTCTTTTGCTTGCATCTCGTACTTTTGTTTATTCCCGAGGCTCTTTACAATCTCTCCAGAAACTACAATGGAAGCCCCTGTAGAAAGATTTTCAATCATAGAAGGGTTTGCAATCACCTGAAAATTTGAGAAAGATGAGCCATCGTTGAGTTCAATAAAGACAAATGTCTTTTGATCGCGAACGGTTCGGATCCATCCACAAACTAAAACAGTTTGACCGATGATTGATTCATCAGCGTCAAGAATGGATTTAATTTTCTGACGTGATACAAGTGAAGTTTCTAAGCATTCTGATTTCATCTTTCCACATTACCTTGCCGTTGGGAGTTTCTAAATATTTAGGTATAAAACGTAGTTTAGGGTGGGACATC
>CBEWFH010000270.1:0-1733 GCA_965555895.1 uncultured Simkaniaceae bacterium | reverse complement strand
GCAAGGGAACCACTTTTTCAAAAGGTAGTTTCAACTAGATTCGGGGCATCCTCAATCATACCGATAAGTTCACTCAAACGGGAAAACTCATTTATAGCAGCATCATCATAAGTCCTGCATCCCTCAGCCAGAATATAAAACTCCTTTCGCAAATCAGGAATATTCTTCCCCTCAGCCAAAAGATTAACTTTTTCTTGAATTTCTTTAGGGGTGAATCCTCCCTCAATAAGGGCCCTATATTCGCTTTGATTCACTCTAAGATCATCAGGAACCAGCTCCCTGCCAGGAAGAACCTTTTTAATAGACTGGCGACGGTTTTCAGCAAGGTTTCCTCGAATCATATCCATCTCATTAGAATGGGTTTGGATACGGTTATAAACCGCTTTAAAGATATAAAATAGAGGAACAACGATCAAAAGGATGACAATCTCAATCGAAGCGATCACCCCAACGGCTTTCTCATAGCCATAGACTCCACCTCTGACAGGTGCGCTAGAAATCATTTGTGCTGTCCGTCCATTGAGAGCTTGGACCCCCCTCCCGAAAGGGGGTATTCAAATTATTTCGACTAACTTCTAATGCTAGCTCCATAGCACCCTTGAAACCTCTATATTAATTCATCTATTATACCATAAATATGGTTTATAAAAGTTATAGTAAAGTTATTATTATATAGTTTTATCTATAATATAATTAGAATTTTTTTAAATTGAACCCAATGAAAAAGGGAACATTTTTGAATTTTACCTTTAGGGAATGATGTTAATATCTCTTTACAAGTTATTTTTTTACTTTTAAGGTGCAATTTTTGGTAGAAATCTCTTCTTGCAAACGGAGCAAAGAGTGCTTGGTATCTTTCTAGACTCAGAGACTAATGGACTCAATGTGCGGAAACACCGGATCATTGAGCTCGCTTATAAGATCATTGATGTCGAAACAGGCGAGGTGATCGATACGTTCAATACTCCCCTATTTATCCCTTTTGAGGAATGGAAAAAGAGTGATCCCCTAAGTCTCGAGGTGAATGGCTTTTCTTGGCATGACTTGAAGGATGGGATGGAGCCGCAGAAGGTTGTGGAGCAAGTAAAACTCTCCTTCAAACGGTGTGGCATTGAGCGAGGTAAGGCTGTATTCATTTGCCAAAACCCCTCGTTTGATCGGGCTTTTTTTTTGCAACTCATCGATACCGATGTTCAAGAGCAGCTTAACTGGCCCTATCATTGGCTTGATTTGGCTTCGATGTATTGGGGAAAGTGTGTTCAAGAAGGGAAGGTCTTTCCTTGGGATACAGGGGTATCTAAGAATAAAATCGCAGAAGCTCTTGGCCTCCCAACAGAGGTTGAACCTCATAAGGCGATGAATGGGGTCGACCATCTCATCCTATGCTATGAAGCAGTCGTCGGATTTCCTACTAAATCTCATAACAAAATCTAGCCAAGACGAAGAGCTCATGAAGAAGCGCTCTTGAATCCGGTGGGAACAAGGGATTCCATCTACCTCAAAATCATGGAGAGTAAGGCGTTGGATCTCTTCTGGATTATTTTGTATGAGTGTTTCTCCATAGCATAAGGGGCTATGAACTAGGCGTGTTGAGAGTGTTTACTTAAAAAATGATTCATGAGATTCTGGCCTTTTTTATAATCGTGTAGTTTCATCTTCGGTGACAAACGTGCCAAGCCGGCACTGGTAGGTTCGCGGGGGGTAGCTAGTTAAACTCTAAATAATGCGGCATG
>CBEWFH010000269.1:0-1734 GCA_965555895.1 uncultured Simkaniaceae bacterium | reverse complement strand
TGGCAAGGGAACCACTTTTTCAAAAGGTAGTTTTAACTAGATTCGGGGCATCCTCAACATTTATACCATTCTCCAAAATAAAGTTCAGAGATATTCGAGGGAAAACTAAATCGAAGGTGATTCGAAAATAAATATTTGATATATCTGAGTGAAATAGGTTCATAAAGGGATAATATGGCACAAATTCCTCAAGACGAAGCATCTAAAGAAAAGATACAACTTTTACTCTTCCAGTTAGGTGAGCTCCTCAAGGATCCTCCTATTGTTATTAACTTTCTTGACTGGAGAGATAATGTAGAAGATGTAATGGGTGAGATTAAAGATCTTTCGCCTTACGTGTATGACCGTCTTCAAGATCTCATTATTGAGGTAGCTCGGAGGGCTGAGGTTCATGTCGAAGATCTAGATAATGAGGCTGTCCCGAATGATACGGAAAGAAGCTATCATGAGTATTTTGCTCAGGCCGGTTTTGTCGCATCAGAGATCAATTCTATAAAATCTCTTTAGTGAGTATAGAGATGAGGAGATTCTACTGTCATCTCGATGTCGTTAGAAGAGACGATCCAAAGATATTCATGGCCAGTTGTAAAAATGTGATCAAGCTTTTTCTCGTCGATTAAAAGGGTAAGACGTTCTTTTTTTCGCTTCTTTTCAAAGGGGATCACATGGGTGACTTTTGGTTCTTCAGAAAGATCGACTGCGTAAAGAGAGAGGGAATCATAGTAAGGGGGTGCACTTAGAGTGAGATAGAGCTTTCCATTTTCTCTGTGAAAAGCGCTACTAAAAGTTACTTTCCGCCTAGGAATATCGGTGGAGGGAGAGAGTAGGTCACTTCCTGAATCAAGAGCTCGAATCTTAAACTTTACAGCGCCATCTCGCGCTTGAAGCCAATAGGGGAAGGGGAAGGCTTCTTCTTTTTTATCAAAGTAAAGGACAATTTGTTTTCCTGAAAGATCGGTGGAATCTTGAGGCCATCTTGCGGTGTAAACGTCATATTCTGGATCTTTTATTTTTTCCCCACACTTTACTTGAGGCGGTCCCCACGGGCTGCTACTGACTTTTCCAGGTCTTGCTGTTGCCCCTTTTTGGAGACGGTCTCCTTCGGAAAGAAAATCCAGTTGAAGAGAAATCAGAGGAATTAAAAAGGCATCCATTTCATCAGTTGGGATCCATGCTTTCCGAGTGAGGGAATAACACTCTGTTACACACTTTTTCTCGGTATCGACTTCGTAGAGGATCCAGGATGTGTGTCCAGGAGATCCACTTTGAACCCACTCATTCCAATTGATTTTTTTTGATTGGTGGAGAGGGATGCTAATCTCTTCAAAGAGGAGTTTATTTTCCTTTTTTGAATGGAGGTGAAGAAGGGAGACGAGCTCATTTTGTTCGGTAATAATATAGCTCCCAACCTTTGCCTGTTCGAACTTATCTTGAAGACTAAAGGCAAAGAGAGAGTGAGTAGCAAGAATAAAGCATATAATCCAATTATTCTCGGCGCTTAGTTTACATCATTCTGAGTATATTCGCGATCAATTTGAAGGGTGATATGGTGAATTCTATATTTCTCATTGATAAGCTTTTCCGCCTCTTTCAAAATATTTCTATCTGAAGTGAGGTGAGCACTCAGTGAGAGTTGTTTCGTTGAAAGGGACCGGATATAGAGGTCATGAACCTCGGTGGGCACTGGTAGGTTCGCGGGGGGTAGCTAGTTAAACTCTAAATAATGCGGCATGT
>CBEWFH010000268.1:0-1737 GCA_965555895.1 uncultured Simkaniaceae bacterium | reverse complement strand
TGTAGGATCTGAAATATAGACCTTTTTTGTCACCTCTCTCGCAAGAAACTCACCACATAAACGAAGCCCCCCGGTTCCCCCAACGGTTTGTGCTCCAAAAAGGAGCCCCCTTGCATTTTTACAAAAGGCTTCCCCAAAAATCAGTTTTTGTGATTCTTTAACAAAAACCTCATCTCCCCCAATAGAGAGATAAAGTTTATCCTTTTCAATTTTTTGGAGAACTTTTTCCCCATCCTGAACAGAGCGGAGGGTATGGGTTGCTAGATTTTCATCTCGAAATATTCCCACTGTCAAATCAACTTTATTAGGATTTTTGTCCTTCTTAAAGCGGTTAGCGAGTCCAAAAATAGGATCGGGAGGAAAAGCCACTACTTTTTCAAAAATACTCATCATACTCCTCCATAAAAATATAAATATTCAATATATCTTCTCATTGAAAAAAACTCCCGAAGAATTTACCGTAATATAGCTTTGGGGCGTTAGCTCAGTTGGTAGAGCGCAACGATGGCATTGTTGAGGCCAACGGTTCGACTCCGTTACGCTCCATTTTCTTAAAATTCTATTCCTGCACGAAGTGTTACTCCGTAGAAAGTTAAGTCATCGGCATACTGGACAAGCTGAAAACGGAAACCATTAGAGGCTTTGTTTTCAATCTCCACCGCCCGGTTTTGCCGCCAAAAATATTCGGCTTCGTAACCTAAGCTGAGACTTAACTGCGCCCAATTCATGGGATAATCCCAGTTGAGCCCTAATAGAAAACGAAGTATAGGTGAAAAAAGATGGGTATTCCCTTTTAGAGCGATTTGATTTTCACTATGTTTCACCTCAAACTCTCCATATAAAAGAGACCCATTTGCATCAGTTAAAAAGCTAATCCCTTTGATAAGGTACCACTTCAATGTAAACCCAAGGGAAGGTCCTGTTCCGACAAAACGACAACGGTCCTTAACCCTTATAAGGGTCTCTCCCCAATAATTCACCCCTTGCTTTTGATCGATCCATGTTCGCTTAACACCTATCGAGCTGCCAAGACCAAAAAAGCGACTTAAAAAAGAACTTCTATGAAGGCCTAAATCGATATTGTCGTAGTCGATTTTATAATCAGATGTAGCTTCTTGACTTGAAGGGATGCTCCCCCCTTTTAAGGAAACTAAGAGGGAGGGTGGAATGGTTCCTCGCCCTTCATGATCTTGGGTTCCAAAGTGGGTATAAGTCCCAATAATCTCCCACTTTACAATGGGAAGACGGAGACTAGCACCAATTCTATGTCCCCAATCCCAATCAAAGCTTTGGGATTCAACCTTTCCTTTTCCCTTCGTCGTAAAATCATAGACATATTCTGTTCCCCCCACCTTTCCATGCCAATAAAGGGGTCCTCCAAAAAGCTGGAGTCCTACCCAACCTTTCTCAAACTCTCCACTTGCAAAGTTAGCTCCAAACCCACCATCATCGGTTTTGATTCCCACCTTTTCCATCTCATTTTCTAAAACTTGGACACGCTCTTCCATAATATCCCCAAATAAGGGAAACATACAAATAATTAATAAAAACAAATATCTCATGGAGACAATTTATTCTAGTTTACAATTAGACACCAGCTTCTAAAGGAAAAGGGAGAAAAATTTATGAAACCCCTAGATGGTGTGGCCATAAGATTACATTTAAAAGAAAATTCCATAGGATATACTGCCACCAATAGATTGAGACACCGATTTGCGGTAAACTAGAACCGTAAAA
>CBEWFH010000267.1:0-1747 GCA_965555895.1 uncultured Simkaniaceae bacterium | reverse complement strand
TCTGACCAGTTTCAATTTTTATCTATTTGTCGCACTTCGCGGTTGAAAGGGCGATGCCTTTCAAAGAGTAAGACCCGTTTTAGAAAGAAACTTTGGGAGTTCTTGCCCACAACGAGACACCCTGTCCAGCATGGCAGCCACAACTGGAAAACTCCTTCTTTTTTTCTCCCTCTTTCTAGGTGGCCTCTACATCCTCTATCGCATCTTCACCCATAAATTGCCCCCATCCACTCCTTTCAGCTCCCCTAGACTTACACCTCCTTCTTCACCTATTTCTAGCCAAAAAAGTGATAGAAGGAATAATGAAGAAAAACCAAATCCACTTCTTGATTCAACAACGCAATTAGGGAAATCGTTTGTCATGGTGGTGGAAGACTCTGAGACTAATATAGTGATTATTAGTTGCGAAAAAGAGATCTCCAATCAAGCTGTTGTTAGTCAATACCATGTCTTAGTATTGCATTTAATTGCTCAAAGATCAGTAGAGGTCAAGCAAACTACTATAACTCTCATGGGAACCGTTGGAAGTTCAGAAGCATTTCAAGAAAAAGTAAATACTGGTGATATCAAAGCCTTTGAAGAACTCATCACAGCGCTACATCAAACATTTGCTAAGGTTATTAAGAACTACGAACACATGCCTGAAATTGCAAAGACATTGAATACAGAAGCAGTTGTTAATCTGTTTGGTGCGACTAAGAACCCGTCGGAATAGCAGGGACTTCTTTAGGGAGTTCGAAGAAGACATTTTCTTCAACAAACTCTACCTCTTCAGTCTCTGTCACACCAAGTGTGCGGAGGTGTTCAATGCATTCCTGGACGATTAACTCAGGCGTTGAAGCGCCTGCTGTGAGGCCAATTGATTGGACACCTTCAAGCCAGGAAGGATCTATTTCATCAGGACTATTGATAAGGTGACCTGGAACGCCCCGTCTCCGGGCAACTTCGCAGAGGCGGTTGGAATTTGAGCTGGTGGGATCGCCAACAACGAGGACGAGATCGACAGAGTGGGCAATTTCACGGAGAGCAAGTTGCCGATTTGTTGTAGCGTAGCATATCGATGAACTGGGAAGGGTTTCGATAAGGGGATATTTCTCTTTTAGAGCATCGGTAATCTCTTTGATGTCATCGAGACTAAGGGTTGTTTGTGTTGTATAAAAGAGGCGCTGCTCAGGGGAAAAAGAGAGGGTCTCAACATCATCAACCGATTCAATGATAGTTGTATCTTCTGGTGCTTCCCCTGCTGTTCCAATTATTTCGATATGTTTTTTATGGCCGATAAGGAGGATATAGTACCCTTTTTTAGCAAAACGTTTGGCTGCAGAATGAACACGGATAACTAGGCCGCAAGAGGCATCGATTTCAATGAGATTGCACCGTTTGGCATGGTCACGGACAGAGGGTGGAATCCCATGGGCAGAGTAAATAATACGGGCCCCTTCTGGAACTTCATCAAGATCTTCAATAAAGATCGCCCCTTTCTTCTCCAAATCTTCAACCACATGGCGGTTATGGACGATTTGGTGCTTCACATAGATGGGAGCTCCCCAAGCAGCGAGGGCTCTCTCAACTGTTTCAATGGCGCGGACCACTCCTGCGCAAAAGCCTCTGGGCTTTGATAATAATAATTTCACGGCTTGGATTGTACACTCTTAAGAATTCCTTTGCAAGAGTCTTCACCATATCCCCAGAGCACAGGAAACTAAAACAAATTTTTTAAAACCTTCTCTCTATAGACTGGATTACA
>CBEWFH010000266.1:0-1757 GCA_965555895.1 uncultured Simkaniaceae bacterium | reverse complement strand
CTACATTTATCCGAAAAACTTTATCAGAAAACCATAAAGATTTAAATCGCAACAAATCTAATAGTAATTGATTGATTTTAGTCATTACTTCGGACTCTAGCAAATTATTAAAAGATTGGGTACAATAAATACCTATGAAACCAAAAGATTTACCCTATCCCTATAAATGGGATGGTCGCCATCCTTTACTCAAAGATAAGGTCTTTTACGTTCCTGAATACTATAGGGAACATAGAAAGGAGCTTTTTCCTTTTTTTGAAGAGTTTTTTGGGAATGACAATCCTGTCCATCTTGAGTTTTGCAGTGGCAATGAGGAGTGGATTATCAATCGCGCACAGGAAAATCCCAATGTGAATTGGGTGGCTGTCGAGATGTGGTTTGAGAGGGTTCGAAAAATCTATTCTAAAATGGTCAATTATGGGATCGATAATCTCATGATTATTTCTGGAGAGGGACTTACTTTTTCGCGCGAGTATTTACCTGATAGTTGTTTGGATAAGGTCTACGTGAATTTCCCAGATCCCTGGCCGAAGGATCGCCACGCGAAACACCGGATCATCAAGCGTCCCTTTGTTGAGGAGCTCCGCCGCACAGTAAAGAAAGAGGGGAGTGTTACTCTTGTTACTGACAACATCCCTTAATAAGGAGCAAATGGAGCATGAGATGCAAGAGTGGCCAAAGGCTGATGCAGCCCATGAAAATTATGGCTCCTCATTCTTTGAACGTCTCTGGCGCTCCCATGGACTTGATATCCACCATATGTGTTATGCCAACCGTTGATCACAGGGGCTTTGATCCCCTTCCTACTTCAATTATTTCGATCCCTCTAGATGCTTCTCTAAAGTCTGATCTCGTGTGGAAGATTACCTCTGATAGCCCCCATATTTTGTGGAAGCTTGACTTTGATTTCAAAACTTTAAACCCTACACTTCTTTCCTCATACCAACTAGCTATCAGAATTTTTGTTCAGACTATCTGGGAAAAGCATAAGGAAAATACTCTTGGTGTGATTTTGTATAAGGACGCTGTTCCTTCATTTGAGTTGAAAGAGTTTTCTGATTATCTCCATCATATTGCTGCGGGGCTCCCTGATGAAGTTCCTCCCTTTGCATTTTTTAATTGCGTAGGGGATCCCCTCCTTTTTTCTAAGGAGATCTTTCCTCATATTCATTTAGGTTTTCGCTCGGGACCGATTGGTGCGCTCCATTGGGGAAAAACTTTAATCCCACGTAGATATGATGGAAAGCTGGGGGTAGTTCTTCCTCTGCGCGCAAGGGGACTTCAGTTTGATGAAGTAGATATCTGTTTAAAGGAGCTTGAAAAAATTCCTTATAGGTTGATCAATGAACCCTGTTTAACTGAAGAATGGGATGGATTGGATGAGATCATCGTTTTTGAAAAATTGATTTCACCGCGGGGAATGCGAATGATCCAAGGATTTGAAGCTGCAGGGGGGAAAGTAAAGAATTTCGGGGTAGAGGGATTCGAACCCCCGGCCTTCTGCTCCCAAAGCAGACACGCTAGCCAAGCTGCGCTATACCCCGAAAAGGATTAATCATCCTATACTATCGACAGAATTCTAGCAACTAATTTTTAAAGGATGTAAGCGCAACGTGATAATGTCGTAAACTCCGCAATGCTAAAATGTCGTCTTTTTAGAAACCTTCTCCAGGAGGTAAAGGAAAATTTGGAGACGATGATGACAACGCCGATTCAACTCTGAAGTGCGACATTAGCCACCCCTCTACTAAGCTGGC
>CBEWFH010000265.1:0-1770 GCA_965555895.1 uncultured Simkaniaceae bacterium | reverse complement strand
AACAATGAAGTGCAACAAACAGATGAAATTTAAACTTGTCTGAAGATGGTAAAAATTCCTGTGGTAATCGTAAGAAAACCAAGGAGAAAGGATGTCAAATGGATACCATCCATCTAAACAGAGATAAGAGATGTCAACTGTACACGTTAATGAAGCGAGGCGATTCTATTGCATTAATTGGCATACCCTTATCTTTTTCATTGCAATGTTTGTCTTAATGAGAAGTGTATGGGAGAACTTCATCGGTAAAAGATATCATTCTCCATCCAGGCCCTTTTATGGACTCTATCCCTGGTATTATGACTATTAGTGCATTGGTTTCGCAGCTGATTTCTAACGTTCCACTTGTAGCTCTTTATCTTCCCACTTTGAAGGAAGTTGCAACGGGAATGGGCTCATTTATGGCCCTTGCTGCAGAGAGTACGATTGCGGGGAACTTATTGATTTTTGGTGCCGCTAGTAATTTGATTATTATACAAAATGCAGAAAAGAGGGGAGATCGGGGAATTTCCTTCTTTCATTTTGCCAAGTATGGGATCCCCTTTACGGTCTTAAATTTCCTTATTTACTGGCTTTTTTTAGCGCATGTAGTTTGATCCCTTGCGAAGGCTCAAAAGGGCAAGAAGATAGCAAACGATAAAGAAGGCAAAAGTTACTGATGCCGATAGAACTAGGTTGATATCAGACGTTCCAAGCATCCCGTAGCGTATCCCATTAATGATATAGTAGAGTGGATTTACATGTGAGATTGTTTGCCAAAAGGGGTGGGCATTTTCGAGGCTAAAGAAGACTCCCCCAAGATAGATCAGGGGAAGGAGAACTAGCATACTAACGGCGCCCACATGTTCAAAGCTCTTTGACCACATCCCAATGGCAATCCCTAGATTTCCAAAGGTGAGCCCACCAAAAATAATAAAATAGGTAAAGATCCAGGGATCAGCAACCATGAGAAATTCTTTTTGCCAAACAAGATAAAAGGCTTGCCCCACAAGATAGGTGATGAGACCAACGAGAAGACCGCGAGTGAGTGAGGCGGTTGTTCTGGCAAAGCAAAGTTGGTGGAGTGAAAGAGGAGAGGTTCTGTGGTCTTGGAGTTCATTGACATACTTTTGTCCCATAATGGAGCTTGTTGCGTTATCGAAGGCATTTTTAATAATCGACATTGCTATGAGTCCAGGGATTAAGAAGGCGAGGTAGGGGAGATTATTTTCTAGATGGATCGAGTGGCCCAAGCTTACCCCAAAAATAAGGAGATAGAGGAACGAGTTGACAATAGGAGCTCCAACTGTTTGCAGGGGAACCTTTAAATAGCGGGAGACTTCTCTTCTAAAGAGACCATAGAACTGAATCCACTTAGACATCTTTCTCCTCGTTTAAAATGTTATGCATCACATCTTCAAGGGTACCAACTTTGATGTTAATATCTTGGATCGCCTCGAGAGAGACCCCTGATTCTTTAAAAAGTTTTGATAGAGGCATCTCGTTAGGAATAAGAAAATCGAGGTGATGGTCACTTTGAGCTTCTAGGAATGGGTGAGAAATTCTTTCTAGCGGTTTGCTGAGGATGAGGGTAATCTTTTTTGAGGAGTGTTCTTGAAGCATTTTTTCTGTTGAATCTACTCGTTGCAGCCGTCCGGCATTAAGAATGCCAATTCGATCACAGAGGCGCTCTGCTTCCTCTAAATAGTGAGTTGTAAGGAGGATCGACATCCCTTCATTCTTGAGTTCTTGAATAAACTCCCAAAGGGAAGCGCGGAGTTCAATATCAAC
>CBEWFH010000264.1:0-1781 GCA_965555895.1 uncultured Simkaniaceae bacterium | reverse complement strand
GAGAGTACATTATTTATTATAATAAAGTGCCCCCCCGCGAAGCTACCAGTGCCGGTCAGATGACTTTCATAAAGAAAAATTTTATATTACCTTTAAGTTGGGCTACGAGGTCCTCTATTTTTGAAGGGAGAACCAAAGCGTTAGTCCTGATAATTGGGATTTTACAACCCCTTCTGCAAGCTCCCGCCTTAATTTTGAGCGGTTTGCTGAAGACATAAGCTTTTATGGAATAACTTTTAAGTTCCGCTTAGATTTTTAGTGAGTTCTAATTTTTCCTACCTTTTTTTTTATTGAGATAGGCTTTAAAATGTTTACATGGATAAGAGCCCTATACTCTCAATTAAAGATTCGACTTCGATGGCCTACGTCATCTCGAGGATTCTCTCGTTTCCATTTTGGGGGATTTTTTATCTCCTTCCGGTGATTCTTTACAAAGACCTTCATGCAACACCATTTCAAATTGCTACTCTTTTAGCAATAAAGCCCGTTGCAGCTCTTTTATCTCCCTATTGGAGTCAAAGGGTCCATGCGATGAGAGAAAGGCTTATTCCAAATTTAATTGTTGGAAATATTCTAAAATTTACCCCTTTTCTCTTCTTTCCATTTATCAATAATCCCTGGTTTTACATCTTTGCTGTCGGGTTCAATATGTTTATTTGTCGGGGAACTATTCCGGCATGGATGGAGATCTTAAAAATTAAGGTTCCTTCAGAGAGAAGAAGCAAAGTTTGTGCTCTAGCTTCGACAATTGACTACTTAGGAGTGGCCCTTCTTCCCCTCTTTATCGGCGGGCTTTTAGACAATATTTCAGAGTCTTGGCGATGGCTCTTTCCTATCGCTGCAATCATTGGAATTCTTTCTTCTTGGCCCATAAAAAAGATTAAGATAGAGCCTTCCCAAGAAAAAAAAGAACCCATCCGCGAGAAAAAGCTTACTCACCTCATTAACCCCTGGAAAAGTGGTTGGAAAATACTTAAAGAGCGCCCAGATTTTGCAAAATTTCAGTGGGGCTTTTTTCTAGGAGGAGCGGGACTAATGATTTTTCAACCTGTCCTCCCAAGATATTTAAATGATGTCCTTCACCTTTCCTATTCTGATGTTCTTACAGCAATAGGAGCACTCAAGGGGATTGGGTTTGCCCTCTCTTCCCCACTCTGGGTAAAGTTTTTTAACCGCTCTCGCATCTTCGTTCTTTGCTCTTTTGTTACCCTTGCAGCTACGATCTTTCCCCTCTTATTAATCTTTGCCCATTCATCAAGCTCCATTATTTATATAGCGTATTTAGCTTATGGAGTGATGCAAGGGGGGAGCGAACTCAGTTGGAAAATGTCAGGACCGGTCTTTTCTAAAGAGGAAGATAGCGCCCCTTATAGCTCTGTTAATATTTTAGCAGTTGGTGTTAGAGGAATCATTTTTCCCTATTTGGGATCCTTCTTATTATTAAAATCAGGAAGCCCAACCTTTGTCCTCCTTTGTGGAATGGTTCTTTGCCTGTTTGCAACCCTTTCCCTTTCTCTCAACGGAAGAACGTACCCAGTTCGATTAGAAGCAAGAGCTTAGATAATGTAGTCACGAATTATACTATTTATTTTTTTTTAAATTGGGATTATAGTCCACAAACTTCTTTCGAAATTCGGCCCAGTGAGTCGTATTCAAATCTTTTGCAGGAACCATTCGGAAGAAGAAGATTGGAAATATAAGAAGTTTCTTTTCTTTCTGCATCAGTAATTTTTGCTATAGAGCGCTCATTATCATAAGTGTAGGAAGTAGAGTAGCCATTT
>CBEWFH010000263.1:0-1794 GCA_965555895.1 uncultured Simkaniaceae bacterium | reverse complement strand
GGAGGCTTTTGAAGAATATTTAATGATTCAAGGGTTTTCTATAGGGGAAATGGTTAAAAAAAATATCTTTCTCCTTCCAATTGTTCATACGAAAGCTGATTTCTTTGCTCCCATCCATATCAGTGACGTTTTAGAAGTTACCCTCACCTTTCCGAAGATTGGAACAATCTCCTTTACCCATGCTTCAGAAATTCTTAAAGGTGGAGAGAAAGTGGGAACGGTAGAAATTGTTCATGTGGTCTATTGCCCAGAGAAGAAGGTGGGAATTCCTATCCCCGAAGAATTAAAAAAAATATTTCTAACTTGCTCATAATCAAAGTTTTTACCATAATGTTTTCGAAAAAGGGTAATAATGGTTCAAATAATAAGAAATGCATCATCAGCTATTGGGTATGAGGATCTAATTAAGCTCGTTAGAGAAACCGCATGGTTGAGTAGCACTTTTGCTTTAGCATCATTTGCAATAAAATTCTTTAGTTCTAATGTTCAATTGAAGTCACACTTTGTTTTTGGACAAGTCACAGCTGTTACCGTTAATCTCCTTTTCTTCAACAAATATCTCAGAGAGACCAATGATCCTCAAAAAAACGATGTTCTCTATGTGGTTTATTTTTTAATGCTGTGCGCGATTCCTCTTGCAATAGGGCGGATGGTTACAAATTTATGTTTTGAGAAGATTACCTGGATTCAAACAGGTATAAGAGGACTCTCTCTAGTGGGGGCCGGTTTAATTACCCTTTATGCGTTCCAGCTTTACGAGAGGAAAAAAAAGAAACAGGTATCTTAAATTTAGGGAGAAAAGCGCTTAAATACTCTTTGAGTTCTTCATCCTCATATTCCTTTTCACTTTCTATATAAGCAGCGCAGCGGAATCCAAAATCAGCATCAGGAATAGGGACAACTTCGGCGCGGATAATCCCTTCAATATTACTGAGTAGTTTCTCGATCTCTTCGGGATGGATATTTTCGCCCCCACTTATGAAGAGACGATCTTTTCTTCCCCAAACTTGCAACCCTGTTTTAGGGGAATAGCTGCCGAGGTCGTGCGTCTCGAAATATCCCTCTTTATTTAATGGGAGATCGAAGGTTCCATCTCCACGGAGGTACCCTTTGAAAAGAGTCTTTCCCCGAACAAGAATTTCCCAATCTTTCCCTACCTTCAACTCTCGATAAGGGAGAGGGTGACCGAGTGAAAAAGAGGTAGGATCAAAAAGTGTCGCAATTTGTGAGCTCATTTCAGTCATCCCATAAGTTGGATGGATATTAATATTTCGCTTTCGAGCTCTCTGAAAAAGAGAAAGGGGAATAGGGGATCCACCAAGGAGGATATGCTTATAGTGGGGTAGTTCTTCCTTCTCTAAAAGGCGGCGGAGTTGTGTGGGAACTAATGAGAGATGAGTAATTCCATCTATTTCATCACTGAGTGCTACAGCGGCTCCTGTTAAAAAGGTGCGAAAAAGGAGAGCGATTCCTGCAATGTGATAGAGGGGGAGAGAAAGATGGTAACGATCACCCTTTTCAATCGGTAGATAAGCATTTGAACCAAGAGCACTATAGTAGTGATTTCCCAGAGAGTGACAGGCAATTTTTGGTTTAGAGGTGGTTCCCGAAGTAATTAGATAGGTTGCTAATCTATTTTTTTCTAAAAAGGTTTGCCCTGCAGACTTTCCTTGCCGAATCACTTTCGAAAAGGGAAGGGAGATCTGTTTAATTTTTGGAATTTTGAGATTGTCAGGATAAATGAGGAAGGGAGCTCGTAGTTCATCAAGACTTTGAGGAAGAGTCAATAAGGGG
>CBEWFH010000262.1:0-1820 GCA_965555895.1 uncultured Simkaniaceae bacterium | reverse complement strand
TACCGCCACCGCCACCGCCACCAGATACGAGATCAGCAAATGTAGCCCCGTTACCTCCAGTAGCACTGCAGTTTTGAAACTGAACATTTTCTAACACAACTGAAGATCCGGAATTCAGAAAGATTCCTCCTCCTGCTCCCAATCCTCCCCCTGCACGGTTCACACCTCCATTCCCCCCCTGCATATGTCCTCCAATGATAGTGAGATCTTTGATGGTGATCGTTCCGGTACCTTCCCTTGCAAAAAAACCGGGAAAAGGAGCCCCTGTTCGGGTAAGAGTTTGTCCTTGGCCGTCAATGGTAAATGTTTTGTTAACAGGGATAAGGACATTATTTGCGTTCAAAGGTCTGAAGACTTGCGAATAGGTAAAGCTAGAGCCAAATTGTATAAGGGTTTCTCCTCCCGAATTAGCATTTATGATCGCGCTATTAAGTTCTGTTGCGTTATTCACAGTTGTCAAGCCTTCTAGCATTGAAAATGTGCTCAAAATAACTAATGCATAAGTCCGTGGTCGGAATATTTTTTTTAATCTCATTTGTGAACTCCCTATACCTTTTTAAGGCCTGTCAAATTACTATTTAATAGTAAATGCATTATTTAGGAATTTAAAAATAATATTTTTCAAAATGAAGACCGATACAATCTCCTATACTGCCACCAAGGTAGTGGTGCAAAAACCTTCATCTCTGCATAGGATAATCCATTTTTCTGGATTTCACCCTCTTAGGCTGCTAACCCTCTAACCTCAAAGAGGTCTTCACTAAATTTCTTTACATCCAGAGCGTTTGCATCTGGGATATCATCAATTTGTCCTTTAAAAATCATGTGCATGGATTCAATTCCTGCAATAATGGCGCCATTTGAATCGGGATTTATGATTCATCCTCTCTTCCTTGTATGTATTTTGATAAGAAGAAGGATAAATTTTAGACGTTTTTCTATCCAGAGTTCATTTTTGCAACACTACCGTCCTTTCAGCGAGACATCTAAAATCAACTTAAGGCCAATCCATCCCACAATAAGATGGGCCCCCACCTCTAGCCTAGGGTAGCGATCCATTACATCGGTAAATAGCTTTGCAGCAAAGCGCATCATGATAAGACCTGTAAGACCACCCACATAAACGATCCAAATCTTTGGAGGAAACTCATGGTGGGCAAACGAGACCCCAATCAGTGCTAGCCCCACCAAAATTGAGTCGATAGCAAAGATGAAGTCGGTCAGCTCGACCATGACAACCGTCCCCCAAAAGGTTCGACGCCTTGGGGTGAGCGTCTCTGCCCGCTGCATTGTTACCAAGTGAGAAAGGGATAAATAGACCAAATAAGCACCTCCGATCAATTGGACCCAATAAAGTTGAATCAAATAAGCCGCACTGAGTACCCCAAAAGCTCTCAGCACCACCGCTGAAACCAGCCCAATAAAGAGGGCTTTTTGCCTCATCTGATGAGGAAGGCCCCGGACAATCACAGCAATAGCCAGTGCATTATCAACGGATAAAACCCCCTCTAAAAAGATGAGGGTGATCAGCCGAGGAATATCAACAAGCGAGAAGGTTTGGTCAAACATTTCCTCCTTGTATCACAACCGATCAAGAATTTTCAAACTTTTCTAAGTAAGAGGTCCAGTTTTGATAATGCCATTGCGCTGGAATAGAAAACAAAAACATCAAAGTAGATGATGCAAGGACTAAAAATGCAAATCCATCAATGATGGGAATAATGGATTCCTCTGATTCTTTAGAATTATCTTCCTTCTGTTTTGAGGGTGATGGTGTCCCCCTCTAAGACTGGACAGGGTATAATAAAACCCAGAACCAG
>CBEWFH010000261.1:0-1827 GCA_965555895.1 uncultured Simkaniaceae bacterium | reverse complement strand
TTGGGGAGACGATGCGAACTAAATAACAAATTAATGGAAATTTAAACGCAATTTTATCTAGTCTCCATTTAGGATATCATGCAAGAGATATCGATCTCGATTTGTACTGCAAAGTATTCCCCAATCATAATTGCAAGGAGATTGTTGAATTCCTTGAAGGGACAGAAATTTTTCGTATCCGCTGCTTTGTTCAATTGCTTCTCGAATTTCAGGTTGAAAAGAGACTGTCAATGGGTTAAGATGAAAATAACGGATGAGGTAAAGGTTTTATATGAAGCAGGTAGATCGGACAAAAGCTTGTTGGAATTGTGAAGCAGATGTGAATTTAGAGGCAACCTATTGCCCTTTTTGTGGGACAGATCTCTTAACATCATCGATTGAAACTTCTAGGCATACGCCAAAAAAAGATAGTAAATTTGACGACCAAACCCTTCAAGAAAGTTTAGCTTCCCTTTATAAGCCTCCCTATTCAGTGCGTAACCGCCAAGGTTTTGGTGTTCCCGATGAAAGAGAAGAGTCTCCTTATATTGAAGCAGAGCCCCACAAAGAAAATTCTCTTTTTCAATCCTATGACAAGCCTGATGTAGAGTCAATCCCTATGATTCCAAGTGATGGAATTCAGCCACTTGAAGATGGAGATGAGGTGACAAAGCGGGGGAATATTCTCCCCCTCCTCTTTTTAATGATCGGGACCCATCTATTTATCCTTGGTGCACTTCTCCTTTTTTGTTCTAAAGGTGGCTTTGTTACCTTAGAGTGGAGCAGTCGCTTTTGGTTCCTCTATTGTCTAATCAGTTTCCCCCCCCTCTACTTCGGTGGAAGGCTCTTAAAAACCCAAACTTCTTAAGCTTCTAAGCTAGCTTGGAACTTATATCCCCACAAAAAGTCTTGAAAGACTTTCTTACTTTCACTATTTTCTTTCTATCAAAGTTGAAGATGTAAAGATAAATACTAATTAAGGAAGAAAGATTTTATGGACTTTTCCAGAGTACGAGATTATTTACCCCAAGTCCAATATTCCGATTATATCAGATACCGCGCCATGATAAGCAATCGCTTTTCGCAGTTCTATGCTAAACTCCCAGATATAAGAGCTTTAGCGCGGACTTATATTCCCATGGCATATAATAAAGCCCGTCCTATTATATGGGCCCATAAAGAACGGATAATCGGTGGAGTAGCAACTAGCGTCTTTGTTTGATTGGCAATAAGATATTACAGAAGCCGCCCCCAACACGCCATCATAAGTATGGTGTCGTCTCTCAATGTTGCAAAACTTTCTATTGGAATGGAAAAGGATGTCTTTGTACCCCCAAATGTAACACTGACTTTTTGTGTGGATACAAGTGGAAGCATGGGGGATACAAATAGAAGCGTGGAAGATAAGCGTGAAAAAGCTGTGAAGGAGGGTGTGAATCTTGTTTTCGATAGTGCTCAAAAGGTCGTGGAAACAATAAATGGGGCCCAGATTAAGATAGGAATTATTGGGTTCAATGGTAGTGTGCGTACAATCTGTAAACCAACCCTGATCAATCAAAGGAATATTGCAAAATTAAGAGAAAAATTGAATAAATACAATTCGATGGTGTTACAAGTATCATCGCCGGTTTAAAAATGGCGACTACAACACTAGAAGAGATGGTACAAGAAGATAAAGATGCAACTCACACACTTATTTTGTTATCAGATGGGGACGAAAGGCTTAATGCTTCGAATGTTCAACCTATTCATACTAGACTTGCAGCAGTAAGCGCTAGAATGTTTGCGATTGGAATAGTTGATCTTCCCCCGTTTTTGTAGACACTCCTAACATAGAGAGACTGTAAG
>CBEWFH010000260.1:0-1830 GCA_965555895.1 uncultured Simkaniaceae bacterium | reverse complement strand
ACTGGAGAAAGGAATGGTAAGCATAGACGCCCTAAAGGGAGTTTCAGCTGTTTACGCAAAGGGATAGTCGTGCAGCGTAAAGTTTAAAGGTTCACACAATATGGTGGTCCCAGAAGTCAAGACCAAAATTCGCAAAAGTTAAGCTTCGAATGGTCTAGGAGGAGTGAAGGAAGTACATAGTTTGCTTTGATTTTATGGATCTTACCCCCCGCGAACCTACCAGTGCCTGAACCTATCGCTTGGGTTTATATTCTCAATATATTATCGTTACAAGCTTATGGAACAAAAAAATCCTATCCCTCACTTCGAGCAAATCCGGATTGAAAACACCAATCGGTGTGGTTACAAATGTGTCATGTGTCCCCGTGATAAACACACAAGAAAGCAAGGGATGATGCCTATTGAAGACTTTGAGCTAGTCCTCGATCGCATAGCCCCTTTTAAAGGAGAGCTTCATCTCCATGGATTTGGAGAAGGCCTTCTAGATAAACAGCTTCCTGATAAGGTCCGCCTTGCAAAAAAGAAACTTCCTGATGTTGTCGCTGGGATTTTCTCCACCCTAGGTGTCCCCTATAAAGAAAACTATTTCTTTGATCTCGTCGACTCAGGGATCGATGCCATTGCTGTAAGTTGTTACGGTTATACCCCAGAAACTTATAAAGCTATCCATGGAAGAGATGCTTTTCCTCTTGTGAAGAAAAACCTAGAGATCCTTTCCAAATCTCGCACTTTTCTAGATAGTCCAGTAAGAGTTGAGGTGATCCCTTCCAGTGAAACAATGCTCCTAACTTTAGGAACAAAAAAAGATTCGCGTACAGAGTTTAAAGAGTGGATTGAAACCCTCGGATTTTCTTTTACTCCCGAAAGGAGACTGCATAATTTTGGCGATGGGCGGACCTATAATGGCCCTAAAGAGCGCCTTTGCCCTGTTGTTAAGGATATGCGCCGAGCGATTCTCCAAGTAACCTGGAATCTCGATGTCATCCCGTGCTGCTATGATTACAACGCCACCATCCCCTTTGGTAACCTCCGCACACTCTCTCTCGAAGAAGTCTTCACCAGCCCCCCCTATAAAGCCTTCATCAAGACACATCTCACAAACAATCTAGAAAATTATCCCATCTGCCAAAACTGTGAAAAAGATATTTATTAGGTACACTGCCTAATGCGACTGAACAACGACTAGAAGATATTGATCATCAAAGGCCCCTTCAAATTTGATAATTGACCAATGACAACTGAGTTTTTCTAGCCACTCCTCAGCAGGAAATATCGAAAGATGCAAAGTCTCATCAATCGCCTTGCCCACTGGTCTTCCCCAAGACAAATGCCAAAAACCCCAGTCCAATATGTTTTGAAGCCATGCTCTTTAACGTTGCCTCCACCTTCTCTGGAGGAATGTGTTCCATTACATCAATGCAGGTAAAATAATCACAAGGGATAAGTGTTTCAGGAAGCTCCCATAAACAGACTTCATAAAATTAAACTTGCTCTGGACAGAACCTTAATAAAAGTGACGCCTTTAAAGATAAGCAATTCGAAGCAATATCGACAAGTTGAACCTGAAGCCCTAGCTCCAAGTAATGATGAATAGCTTTCGCAGAACCACATCCAAAGTCGGTTAACAGTTTCCCTTTTTCAAGGAGCGGCTTAAAATAGTCCCATAATAATTCCCCCGGAGAAACATCTTCATAATCTTTGTGATTCCAGAGCTGCTCGTACTTCTTTTTTTCGTCTAATACTTCTATCATTTTAATGGTGTCCCCCTCTAAGACTGGGCACTGGTAGGTTCGCGGGGGGGCACTTTATTATAATAAATAATGTACTCTC
>CBEWFH010000259.1:0-1838 GCA_965555895.1 uncultured Simkaniaceae bacterium | reverse complement strand
ATCAGGTTGAAAGAGAGACTTTCACTCTCCAAGTATTTAACCATGTCTGGCACGCATTAATATGACATAATTTTTAGTTAAACAGTAATTTTTATTTTATAATATAATTGTCTTTAAAGAGTTTGTTTTAATCGACAGTGATAAGGCGAGAGCTTTCTATAGCTTGGGGAATGTGGGCTTTGATATAATCCTCAAGGTTTTCGGTAGTGATTCGAGTATTTTCGATGAGCTGGTCAAGAGCCTCTGGAGGAATGGCTTTGAGGAAGAGGGCTGTTTCTAAGAGAGGGCTTGAGGCAAGGCCTGAGGAAAAATGTTTCATTTTATGGTAAAGTTTGATTATTCTTTTCTCATCTTCGGAGCCAAGCTTTTCGATTTTAGTTTCAAGAAGGGCATCAGTAATTGAAAGTATTGCCATTGATACTAGAAAGGTCGTGGCGGAGGTGAGGGTGACATCCATGGTGACTTCTAACCATTCATGCTCTTCATAGTATTCTTGGCTAAGTTCTATTGGCATGCCATAGGCGAGCGCTGCTGTGGCAAGGCCAAGGGCTTTGAGGGTAAATGAGAGTTTTGGGGTGAGGCGGTCCGATATAGAGGGTTTATATCCACAAGTAAAAATGTCTTTTGCAAGGTTAAAGAGTACTGATGCTGTTTTTGGGATAGCAGTGGTGTTCAGATATAGGGCCGTTCCTACATATAGGGCTGTGATGGTTATATTTAGACCGAGTGAACTAGCGAAGGCATCTGTTCCAAGGTATGCTATGTAACCTAGGGTCCCAATATTACAACCTGCGCAAAGATATCCATAGGTTTGAACGACATAATCTATACCTTTTACAAAGTTAGAAGGGGCTAGGGTTTGATCTGAGATACGCCTTGTACAAAGAGTATAAAACTGCTGTACACGATCTGATGCTTCTTCTACGTTTTGAATTCTTTCGAATGTATCAACAAAACTAGATCTTGTTTCACTGTCAACAAGTGAGAGAAGTTGGCGGTTTTCTTCGAGGTGGAATAGCATTTTTCCACGGACTATGCTGAGTTCTTTTTCATATTGGTTAAGGGATCGTTTTTCTCCAATTGCTTTAAGGCCCATATATGTGGAATAGGTTGAGACCCATGAATCAATGGCCACTGTTAAGATGGGCATAACAAGTCCATCAGGGTTGAGTGTAGAGGGATCATTATATTTGTAAGCGATGTAGGCAAAGGGAATTTGCGTTACAGCCCCTAAGGTAGTGGCAGAGACAAAAAAGACTTTTTTAAGTGTTGGGCCAACACGAGACTCTAACAAATCCCGTTCTTCTCTAGTAAGTGGCTTCATTTGTGAATCGATGATCTCTAGAAAGGAAAAGGCAACCAGGTAACCGAATGAAGCGCAAGTTCCATAGGAAAGAAATGCTCCGTAGACTTTATCGTCTCCACCTAATTTTAGATTGAGCTGAATGAATGGAATTCTTGCTATAAAACTTGCGGCTATACTTGTTACTTGCAGAGCTCTTCTTACAACGAGGTGAGTAGTGGTTTCAACAGCTGTTTGATCTCGAATGAGCGTTCTATCTATAAAAACAAAAAGTTTGCATTCTTGGTTAGAGTCATCAATAACTTGAACCACATAGGGTGGGTTTTGCTCAAAATCAGTTGGTCGAAGAAGTGGTGAATTACTAAGCATTTATTCTCCATCCGAGGATTGGTTATTAATAAACAGTATAAACTCTTTTGGAATAAATGTAAAGAAGGAATAAATAGGGCCTTATAGGGCAAGGGAATACATGCAAATGAATTATACCTATCGTAACTGAAAAATTTTCTTGATAAAAAATAGAATTTTTCCATAG
>CBEWFH010000258.1:0-1839 GCA_965555895.1 uncultured Simkaniaceae bacterium | reverse complement strand
GTGTTATCAATTCCAACGATGGGATCTCCGGAGTTTGTTGATGGTGCTCCAGCACCTTTTGACACCCTTTGGTATATAAAGGGAGAAGTCCTTTACTGGCATGCTAAATCTGGTGGAACTGATTATGCAATAGCTTTAGATTCTGCCATATTTCCGTGGTCAGGAACAATGAAAGACTGCGATTTTGAGTGGGACTTAGGGTTCCGTGTTGGTGTCGGAAGATTTATTGGATCGGAGAGAAAATGGGATCTTACCCTCGATTATACCCAGTTTCATACCCATGACACAGAATCGACTAATGAGTCGAATGATAGTGTAGTTGTTATCGATAGTATCCTTGGAAATATGAAAGGGCTTTCCCACGCTAAATTTGATGGTTGTATCGATTATGATGCTTTAGATTTAATGCTTGGAAAAAGCTTTTTTATTAGTTCTAAAGTTTCCGTCTATCCAAAAATTGGAGGGAAAGCAGCATGGTTAGACCAACGGTATAAATTCCATGGTATCGATAAGGTTAATGCAAGAGAAACATCTCTTCTTGTTGCTGGGAAAGTGTTCAACACCATGCACTCTAATTGTGACTTTTTTGCCCTCAAGTAGCATTTTTCGGAGGGCTTCTTTGGGGAACCGATTTTCATATAAAAAACAAAGACCAGTACTTAGAGATTGGTCTTGGTTATGAAGTTGAGTATTTTTGGCGTGTGAATCAAACTTTAAATATTTCTGATGTTCAACCTTCTCTATCAGGAATTGGGCCTCATCACGTAGATTACAAGTCGATATCAGAAGATGTTAGCTTTTATGGGATTACCTTCAAAGTACATTTAGACTTCTAAAAGTGCTCTGTCGCCCATTTGCATAGAGCATTCCACTGAGCAGAGTGACTTTTGATAAAGTCCTCTGCTTCTTGAATGAGTGAAGGGATTTTGGAAACATCATCAAGATGAACAGATTCGGAAAGCTCGAGATTAAGACGGCTATATCTTTTTCCCAAAAGAAGTTGGCAGAACTGCCCCGGCAATTGATCTTGGACATCAAAAAGCATGGTTGATAGGGGAGTTTTAGTAACTTTGCTGTCGGGATTTGAGTCTAAGACCCAGCTCAGCGCTCCCCAATCTTCTCCTTTGGAGATGTCGTATGCCGTATATCCTGTTCCAAAAGAGAGGAGAGCATTGGCTCCACCACTTACCGCATAGGCCAACAGCTGAAGGGTCGTCTGCTGCTATACCACCATCGATATGGTCCTTATATGAAGGGAAAAATGTTGGCGCAGCTGTCGATTCCATCATCGCATCGATTAGGAAAGTGTTAGAGGCGTTTGTTAGGATTTCTGTCCGCCATCTTTTGAGCTTTTTATCATCAAGGGTCACAGTAGGGTAGGAATGACGGTTTGTTTGGGGAGTTTGGGGATCGATTCCTTTGGAGGAAAAAACCTTCTGGAGAGCTTGATAAAGATTTTCACTGGGATATTTAGACGACAGGGATACAAAGCGATAAAAGCTATGTTTTTTCTCGAAGATTTCACTACTCATGGAAGTATAAAAATCAAGAATCTCTTCTGGCGATATCCCTACACTGAGTGCCGTCGCAATGATAGAGCCCGTAGATGCTCCAGCAAGGACATCAGCTTTTTGACTGACAGAAATGCCCGTCTCTTTTTCAAGAGACTTAAGAAAGCTAAGGGAAATAACCCCTCGAATGAAAGAATCTTCTTACTCATACTTTTGTATTATAACAGAGGGAATCTTTTTCCAACAAGTGGTATAGCTAGGGGAACGTCTCGATCAGGGCGATCTTATGAAAAAGATTTGACACCTAGAACTCGTAGCAGATACTCAT
>CBEWFH010000257.1:0-1852 GCA_965555895.1 uncultured Simkaniaceae bacterium | reverse complement strand
CCAGTCTATAGAGAGAAGGTTTTAAAAAATTTGTTTTAGTTTCCTGTGCCCTGGGACATGATTATTAATAATATTAAATAATTATTTTGATATCTACTTGCAATAAATAATGTTCTTTCATATTATATTGGTTGAAAGGCGATTCAAATCGTAATTTGACAAAAATAGGGAAATAATGGTCGAGACAAATATCTTTAGAAAAAACAAGATTAACCTCGAGGACTATGATTATCAGAAAGATATTCAAAATCGTGTCCTTATGTCTCATTTCTCCACTGAAGACCTAGAGGTCTTAGAGGAAATCATTTACAGTTCCCAGACGATCCCGATTAGCCGCCTTGTCGATCAGCTTGATAAGAACCTTGATAAGGTTCAGTCAATTCTTGAGAAACTTTCTAAGACCGATCTCTTTAAGATTGAAGATAATACGGTTGTTGTTGATAAGGAAATGCGGAAATATTTTGAGACACAAATCCAGAAGTTCGATGAGAACTTCACCCCCGGGCTGGAATTCCTTCAGGCTCTTCTGAAAAAGGTCCCTATTCATATCCTACCGAATTGGTACCCGATCCCAAGAGCGTCAAATAATATTTTTAATTCCCTGATAGAAAAATATCTCGAAACCCCTCAAATCTTCCAAAGATATCTCCAAGAGCTCAACTTAGGCAACCCCATCTTAAATGGGATAGTGACCGATCTTTTTGAAGTTCCTGAGCACAAGATCTACTCCGATGAGCTTCGGACTAAGTACAAGCTCTCCGAAGAGTCTTTTGAAGAACATCTTCTCTATCTAGAGTTTAACCTTGTCTGCTGTCTTGTTTATGAGAAAAAAGATGGAGAGTGGATAGAAGTTGTTACCCTATTTAAAGAATGGAAAGACTACCTAAGCTTCTTAAAGGAAAGTAAGCCAAAAGAGATCTCTAAAAATGGTAATGTGAAAAGGGAGCGCCCACACGACTTTTCTTTTGCTGAAGATATGTCGACAATACTTGCTCTATCTATGACAAAACCCCTTTATGTTCGCTTAAGCCATGATGAAGAGAGGGTCTTTGAAAAAGTTTCTGCAAACCATGTTGCAAAGCAGTGCAAAGGGTTTGATCTTAAAACAGAAGAAGGACAGGCGCATTTCCATAGCTACATGACAAAGATCATTCAAAAGCTCCTTTTCCTAAAGCTCGCAAGAATTGAAACCAATCAACTCCTATCCTTTGGCGATGCTGAAGAATGGCTTGCTCTCCCCATTGAAAAGCGGGGGCTAAACACTTACAAAGTTACCATGACTAACTACCCTTTCTCAGAATTCCCCCCTGAAATTTGCACCGAGAGAAATATCCATGAAATCGAGAAGAGTATCAGCCGGATCATTGATTCAGGCTGGGTCCTATTTGACGAGTTTCTAAATGGTGTTATCGCTCCTATCAGCGAAAACAGCAAAATGTCTCTCAAGAAAACCGGGCGATACTGGAAATACTCCCTTCCTGACTATTCAGAAGGAGAATTTGCCCTCATCCGTCTCGTGATCTACAATTGGCTCTTCGAAGGGGGGATCATTGCCACCGGCTCTTTCCAAGGGAAAGAGTGCCTCCGAATCACCGCTCTCGGTCAATCTATGTTCGGTTGATCTTTATTCGTTGTTCCTCCACAAGGTGGTGTTGCAAAAATGAACTCTGGATGGAAAAACGTCTAAAATTTATCCTTCTTCTTATCAAAATATATAAAGGAAGAGAAGATGAATCATAAATCCCAATTCAAATGACGCCATTATTCAGCAGAAATTATATTGCTTTGTGTTCGATGGGGCACTGGTAGCTTCGCGGGGGGGGCACTTTATTATAATAAATAATGTACTCTC
>CBEWFH010000256.1:0-1857 GCA_965555895.1 uncultured Simkaniaceae bacterium | reverse complement strand
AAATGCGACACTTTAGTTTTGCACAAGCTTATGACATTTTAGTTTTGCGTTGACAGGATTTTGAATTGAAATATTTATTTATGGGTCTGATCAAAATCTATCAGTGGACCCTCGGTCCCTTCACGCAGGGGCAATGTCGCTTCTACCCATCGTGTTCAGAATATGGCCTCTCGGCTTTCAAGAAATATGGGGTCTTTAAGGGGAGCTATTTGACAATCCGGCGAATATTGAGATGTAATCCGTGGCATTCTGGGGGCCCCGATCCCCTCCCTTAAATAAAATTCCTGTGCTAGAAACAGGGGTATGATCAAAAATTTTGCAAAACTTGCTGCTATTACCCCTTGCCTGTTGGCAATTGTCATTGACGTTTTTGGCTATGGCCTCGTCTACCCGATCATAACAGTGATCTTTACCAATCCTTCGAACCCTTTAGTTGCAGGACTTGGAACTGAGGCAATGCGGGATTTTTTTATGGGACTAGCTCACCCCCTCTATCCCCTTTTTATGCTCTTTGGCTCTTCTTTCATGGATCAGGGGTGGGTCATGGGAATCTTTGGGGCCACCGTTGCGATCTCTTTTGCACTAGTCGGAGCTTCCACAAACCTCCTTGACATATTAGGGACAAATCTACTCATTGCCATTGGAGGTTTTTTTAGAATTCTCAGTGGGCTAGGGATGGTGTGGTATCAGCGGGCAAGAGGAGCTCAGCCCCTAGCTTAAGATTTTCCGATTCAAGAGAGTTCATCTCCTGAATAATTTCAACTTTTACTCCATAGTCACGAGAAATTTTCCATAGGCTATCTCCTGGTTGTACGATGTGGCGACGGGGTGGATTTTCAAGAGGTTTCCCAGCAAGCTCTTGCATCTGATCGGAGCGTAGGCCATTTTTTACTTCTGACAAAAAAGCTTCAACCTCTGGTGTTTTTTCTGTCAGAAGGGAAAGGAGCTTTTCCATCTGAGAATCATCAAGCTTCTTTAGAGCAAATTCTTTTTCAAGGAGAACAAGAAGATACGCGGCAAGTTTTGAATCCCTTTCAATGCAAGGAACTAAAAAAACAGTGAAATCAGAAATCTTTCCATCGGGGCTACTCTGAATTTGGCTGGCAAGCTTTTGAACTTGGTTCCAACTCCCACTGATAATAAGAGAAAAAAGCATCTCGTCAGAGATAGAATAAGGAAGGCGGTGAAAAGCCCTTTTAATCACAAAATATTCTGTTGTGAGATCAAAAACCTCTTTTAAACTTTTTGGAACCTCTTCCCTCATTTGAATTTCATTAAAGAGACCTTTGGGAGTCAGAGGCCATACTTCGGTACGGGCAAAATTGCGGACCCCTTGAAGCCTTCCCTCATTAAGACCGGGATAAAGGGTGATCACCTTCCCCTCTTGCAGAGTAAGCTCCCGCTTATCCACAGGGTAACCTGAAAAGGCCCTTTCGACATCGAAGTTATGAAAGGCTCCTAAAAAAGCGATCGCTAAATCACACCTCCGTTGCCCCTCTTCAATATGGGTTTCATCATAAAGCTCTTTTACCAAATGCTCATAGGACATCCCCAAAAAATTTTGCAGAACTTCTTGATTGGTGAGAGTGGTATGTTTGATTACTTCTTGAGCTGCCATTGGCAAAAACACCCCTTTACGCTCTTTCAAAACAAAAGTAATGAAGGTGGCAATGAGAGCAATATTGAGGGTTCCACTAATGATAAGAGAGTGAATTAAAATCCGTGAGCGGCGCTGAAGAGATTTTTCAAATGTTTCCATAAGAGCATGGTAGCAAAAATCCCTGAAAATTGTAAAACATGTGCCGCCCTTTCAACTCCGAAGTGCAACATTTGAAGCTTCCCTACTGAGATGATTAA
>CBEWFH010000255.1:0-1864 GCA_965555895.1 uncultured Simkaniaceae bacterium | reverse complement strand
ATCAACACCTGCTGTTGGCTCATCAAGGAGGAGGATTTTGGGTTTGTGGATGAGGGCTTTAATAATTAGAAGGCGCCGCTTCATCCCACCACTGAGCTCATTCACCAATTTCTTTCGATGATGCCAAAGCTGGAGTTTTTCAAGGAGATATCGAAGGTATTCTCTCTCAAGGGCAATTCCAAAATAGGTTGCATGAAATTTTAAGATCTCTTCAACAGAGAAAAACCCATGATGGATAAGCTCTTGAGGGACAAACCCAATATAGGTCTTTGTAAGACGGGGATTTTTCTTTGTATCGACTCCAAAAAGTTCAATTTTTCCATCTGTCAGGTCTTGAATAGTGACAATATTTGAGATGATTGTTGTTTTCCCAGCACCATTGGGCCCTAAAAGGCCAAAAACCTCTCCCGGCTGAATTTCAAAACTCACCCTATCGACAGCTGTCAACTTTCCATATTTTTTTGTGAGGTTTGTAATTTTTAGAGGTGTCATTTGCTTGACTTGATGTCTAGGAGAAGATGTCCCCAGTCGGCCAAACAAACACCCCCAAGACAGTAAAGGATAAAGGGTTGATTATTTTTATAAAATTTCAGAAAGGTCCCTTTAGTCGGAACGGATTTGTAAACTAGAAAAAAAATGATACCCCCCCAGCCAATAAGCCATGCGATGCGGGTAAAGGAACCAAAAAGGGGATGATGAGAAAGTCCGCGATGGCTAAATAGCTTGGCATAGGAACGAAAAGGGAGGGTCAAAAATCCTCGAATGGAAATAAGGCGGATTTGATTAGCGAGATCAAGATCGGGATTCATAAATAGGGTACTATAAATAAAAGCGCCGGTGAAGGTGAACATCAAATCACGAACGGGGTGAAGGAAATAGTACATCCCACCTAAAAGAATAGGGAGGACGATAAAGATATTGAACTTTGCATGCTCTTTGTACATTGCCATGGTAAAAGATTAGCAAGGATCTTTTTCAAAGTAAAGAATCAATTTCTTCTTCGAGACAAGAAACTAGTGCCGGATGATACGTTTCTAAAAATGCCCGAAGGTCAAGTGTTGCAGTTGTGAGTTCTTCCCTCGTAACACGTTTAGGAATCGAAGGATAAAATTCTCCGACATCGATTTGGACAGCCGTTCCATTGATGATTCCTAGATTTCTTTCGCAATTGATATCATTATCTCCAATCCCTTTTTCATTCCTCATTGTGATTAAATTAAGAATTGAAGAAATCATCTCCCTTCCTTTTTCAGGATGGGCAGTTATTTCATCAAAAATGAGGTAGGCCCTTTTTTGAACCATAAACTCCATATCATCAAGTTTTAGGGTCAAATTTTTCCCTTTGGGGGTGACAAGGTGAATAGGTCTTTTTATGAACTTCGATTTAGAAAGGTGGATATAGAGAAGTCCAGTCTCTTTGGGAAGGCGTTCATAAGCGATTTGGTAACTTTGATAAAGGGCTTTTCTTCGGGACGCATGTCTATTGAGGGTTTCATTTCTAATCGATTGAATTACCTTTGATAAAGGGAGGTAATTAAGGAGGTATTGGACTCTCATATGCTTTTGCTTAAAGAACTTCACTACGATCTCCCCATCTTCGCTCACAAAGGCATAACACTCTTTTCCACTCCCGAGTAAAGAGAAAGATTGCGCAGTAATCTGATCAAGGAGTTTTTCTTGCATCGGATTAGGCTCCCCCAAATCCCAACGGGGATAATATCCATAGCGAGAGTGGATTTTTGTGTAGCAAAAGCCTTTGGTCCTTTTGATGCATGTTAGGTAGGTGAGAGTGCAAAGGAAGATGGAAAGGGCAATAGAGCCATAAATAACATAGATCGGAAGAGCACACGTCTGAACTCCCAGT
>CBEWFH010000254.1:0-1909 GCA_965555895.1 uncultured Simkaniaceae bacterium | reverse complement strand
TGCCGCATTATTTAGAGTTTAACTAGCTACCCCCCCGCGAACCTACCAGTGCCGCCGGTATGAATCTATCTCAATATTATAGATATCATATTTTTGGGTCTTTTTCTCCAGAATTCGAGATCTTTTTTTTACCCTGTTTTCTTAAGTAGGGTGTGCAAAAAGATCTCGAATTCTGAAAAAAAATACTTCAAAACTCTAAAATCTCTAATAGTGAGATAGGTTCATGAATATTACAGACATCGCTCTTTACACTTTTTTCTTTTTGATCATTAGCTGGGGTTCTAAACGCCTTCCCTTTATCCCTCTTCTCTGTCTCCTTCTTGGAGTTGTTTGGGGAGTTTTAGGATCAAAACCCCACCTTCCAACCCTCCAAATAATTGCAAAAATTGCCTTAATATTTTTCCTCTTTGTCGATGGAGCAAAACTCCACATCCCAAAAATTCTCCACTATCAACCAGTGCGCCTTCCCACCATTGGACTCCTTGTTACATTAATCTTAGGAATGGCTTTAGTTAAAATATTCTTTCCGCTTTCTTTAAAAGAGGCTTTTATCGTTACCCTTCCACTTCTTGCTATCGATGCAAGAGTTGTTCCACCCGCCTTTCATTTAAGTGTTCCCACGCGGGTCTCACAAATGCTCTCTGTTGAAGGTTCTTTTACAGGGATTTTTGCTTTTTTTGTCCTTTCTATTGTCCATCTCGCTCACCCCTTCCACTTCTTTATCGGGATTTTCTTTCCCATTATCGCTGGCAGCATCGTTGGGTATATCTGCGGGCTAGTTGGTAAAACAGCCCTCGAATGTGGCTGGGCGGAAAATAATCTCTTCCGCGGCGCAATTTTCCTAATACCCTTTGCAATCTTTGCCTTTTGCGAACTCTTTTATGCCAATGGATTTATCGGTGTTATTGCTGCAGGACTCACCTTTGGTCACACCGCCCGCTCAATATGTGATTCTCTTTTTGATCTGTCTAGAAGACAAGCCCCCTATCTCTTCTACCTTCTCCTTATCTTTTTCGGGACTTTTTCACTCCATGTCCTCTCAACAGCGCTCACCCCAAACCTCATTTTCTTTGCCATTCTTTTCCTTACTGCAGTACGTTTTCTCTCAGTTCTTATTAGCTTCCAAAAAAGCTGTTTTAAATGGAACACGCTCTGGTATTTCACCTTCTTTTCTCCAAAAGGGCTCATCCCCATAGCAACAGCCCTATTCTTCGCTGAATACTTTTCCTTCCTGGGAGCTAACCTTATGCTATTGATTGTCCTTACAACGACATTCTTTTCCCTCCTAGTCCACTCCCTTTTTGCCTACCCTGTTGCTATGGCCTACGGTAGTGACATCCACCGCTATCCCCGCGCCGTCGAGCACCTCCCCACAGTCTCTCTCCCAGTATAGGTTTTGCTATAGAAATTTCTTTGCAGAGCTCTATAGGGCTGGATAAAGTGGTGAATTGAGCCCGACCTTTGGTTTGAAATAATCTACCTTTTGGTATACAATATTTTGTCGTTAGTTGATTCTAGAGGTTTAATGAGTCACCATATCAATCAAAAAATTATTGGAGCACAGAATAGGATCTGTCAAGTTCAACTTCTGCCAATTATGGGTTTAGGGGGTATGCTCCTATATACCAGTTATGTGGGAAATGCTTTAACCGAAGCCCTTTCAGTAGGAGTTTTTGAAAGTATTGGTCTAATTTTATCTGTAGGTTAAGTATTATCGATATATTCAATTCACCCCTCTTGTGATTGGTATAATTCTGTAAAAACAGTTTCATGAAAAAGCTCTTGCAAAGATACCGTTTATTTTTAACCATTCCCAACGTATCCTATATCGTGCTTATCTAACAGGGATTTTATAATAGACTTGTTGCGTAATAAAAAATGCATCAGTTAGTCTCCCTCAATTTTTGAT
>CBEWFH010000253.1:0-1911 GCA_965555895.1 uncultured Simkaniaceae bacterium | reverse complement strand
ATGCCGCATTATTTAGAGTTTAACTAGCTACCCCCCCCGCGAACCTACCAGTGCCGAAAGAATTAGATGATGGTAAAAGAGTTGGAAAAATTATAGGTATCTGCAATGCTTAAGCGATGAAGTTTGTAAAAAAGAAAATTTTCTTCTTTTCACTTCCTCTTTTAGCGTTGTTGGGGTGCGGATATTTTGTTTATAATCGCTATTATCAGGCTCCCGACTTAACCATTGTGGGGTCGGTGAAAATGTCTGATGGCTTAGGGCGCCACCCTGTTGAATTAATTCAGGCATTTCATCGCGATATGGCGATTGGTGTTCTCCATACCGCGAACCCTTGCTTTATCGGTGTTCCTAAGGGGGTTCGTGGAATCATCAAAAAGAAGTATCGGAAACAGGGGAATATTCTCCTTTCTTTCGACTCCGTGTGGACACCTACCTATAGTTGCATAAAACACCTCAAAGAGGAGTATGCAGAGTCGCAACTTCGGATTGCCTATTCAATGTTTGAATCTTCCAAAATCCCTCCTGAATGGGTCACGATCCTCAACTGTTATTTTGATGCTGTTGTTGTTCCAGATCCCTATCACCTCGAGGTCTATAAAACCTCTGGAGTTCAAACGCCGATTTTTGTCCTTCCACTGGTGATTAATTTGCAAAATTGTTTAGAAAAGCCTCTCAAAAAAAACTGCTCTACTCCCTTTGTATTTGGAAATTTAAGTGCTTGCATCGAAAGAAAAAACCAGTTGCTTTTGATTCAAGCGTTTCACCAAGCGTTTGGAAATTCTTCCGATGTTCTTCTTAAAATTAATTCCCGTTATATCCAACCTGAATATGCTGAGAAGATTCAAAACTATCTTGATCAGAACCATATTAGCAATGTTCTTGTTAGCAATGTTTGTCTTGATAAACACTCTTATATCTCTTTTCTTATAGGACTTGATTCCTATGTGAATATCTCAAGGGGAGAAGGGTTTTCTATCCAGCCAAGGGAAGCGATGGCACTGGGAATTCCTACCATTGTTTCCAACAATACCGCTCAAACCACTATCGCAAGAAGCCAGCTGGTTTCTGCTATTGAAACTCCACATAAGATTCCTGCTGTCTACGACTGGAACTTAAGCAGAAGTTATGGGGATTGGTCCACATGCTCAGTCGATCAAGTTGCTGCCGCTCTTCTTGATATGTATAACAATTACTCCTCTCATCTTAAACAATCGGAGAAAGCAAGGGAGTGGGCAATGCAATATGATTTCTTCCATCTTAAGCCCCTTTATAAAATGTTGCTTCGCCCCACCTATGTTGAGCTTGGCGATGAAAATATCATTACATCTGAAAAAATCGTCACCACATCTCCTACTCTACTCAAAAAATATCAAAAACTTGGTGCAAAGTAGATATTAGTATAAGTTGCGATTAATGATTAAAGCACTTAGAAATCACTATCCTGAATACTTAATGGAAGCCGTTGGCCTTGCCATTTTTATGTTTTCGGCAGCTTTTTTTACGACGGTTTTTGAGACTTTTTTATCAGGATGGGTCTCTGATCCTCATATGCGTCGGATATATGAAGGGATTGGTATTGGCCTGATCGCAATTGCCTTGATTTATTTTCCATGGGGAAACCATGGGGAAAGCAGTCGGGAGCTCATTTTAATCCAGCGGTTACAATGACTTTTTGGCGCCTTGGGAAGGTGCATCACTCAGACTTTTTTTTATGTTATTTTTCAATTTATTGGTGGTTATCTTGGCGTTGTCTTTTTTGGTGTCATGGCTCAAGATTCTTTTCGCTCTCCTCCGGTGAATTATATTGCTACGCTTCCAGGGCAAACAGGTCCAATATCAACTTTTTTTGCTGAGGCTTAGATCGGAAAGCACACGTCTGAACTCCAGTCACAAGGAGACATCTCGTATGCC
>CBEWFH010000252.1:0-1919 GCA_965555895.1 uncultured Simkaniaceae bacterium | reverse complement strand
ATGGATATTCAGATCCTTAATCAGTCTGAAGTCGAACGGCAGAAAGAAAGAAAAAAAGAAGCTAAGGAGATGGAGGCCCTTCCAAGAAGAACGGAAGGGAGTAGCGACGACCCTGTTCGTATGTATCTAAAGGAAATGGGTTCTGTTCCCCTTCTTTCTAGAGAGGAAGAGGTGGAAATCTCTAAGCGGATTGAAAAGGCGCAGATTCAAATCGAACGGATTATTATGCGGTTCCGCTATTCATCACGAGAAGCAATTTCAATTGCTAATTATCTGATTACTGGAAAAGAACGTTTCGACAAGATTATTGTTGAAAAAGAGATTGATGATAAAAATCACTTTATCAAAATGCTCCCCAAGCTTAGGGAACTTTTGATGAATGAAGATTTTATTCTTGAGGATTTCCTCATTAAGTCTTTGGAGCCTAAGCTAACTAAGGTCGAAAAGGTTAAGCTTTCTGAAGACATTGAAAAATGTAATGTTCGTACCCAAGCTTATCTAAGAAGGATGCATTTCCGCCATAATATTACAGATGATTTTGGAGAGGTTATCCTCTCTTCTTACGGTCATTTCCTAGTTTTAGAAAAAGAAATCCAAGAACTTATTCCTCGTGCAGAGAAAAATCGGTTTGCAAAAGCAAAATTGATGGCTGCTGAGCGCAAGCTTGCTAAACGAGAGCTTGCTGCAGGACGGACCATAGATAAGTTTAAGAAAGATGTCCGCATGCTCCAAAGATGGATGGATAAGAGCCAAGAAGCAAAACGGGAGATGGTTGAGTCAAACCTTCGCCTTGTGATTTCTATCGCTAAAAAATACACTAACCGGGGTCTTTCCTTCCTTGATTTGATTCAAGAGGGAAATATGGGCCTTATGAAAGCTGTCGAAAAGTTTGAATACCGCCGTGGTTATAAATTCTCTACCTATGCCACTTGGTGGATCAGGCAGGCCGTGACCCGCGCTATTGCTGATCAAGCCCGAACGATCCGCATCCCTGTTCACATGATTGAAACGATTAATAAGGTTCTTCGCGGAGCCAAGAAACTCATGATAGAAACAGGACGTGAGCCAACTCCTGAAGAGCTCGCAACAGAACTTGGGTTGACCCCTGAACGGATTCGAGAGATCTATAAGATCTCTCAACATCCTATATCTCTGCAAGCAGAGGTGGGGGATAGTGGAGAAAGTCAATTTGGGGACTTTTTAGAAGATACTACGATTGAATCTCCTGATGAGGCAACTGGCTACTCTATATTGAAGGATAAGATGAACGAGGTCCTCTCGACTCTCACAGATCGAGAACGGACAGTCCTTATAGAAAGGTTTGGTCTTTTAGACGGAAAACCCAAGACTCTTGAAGAGGTAGGGGTTCGGTTTAAAGTCACAAGGGAGCGCGTTAGGCAAATCGAGGCGAAAGCCCTGAGAAAGATGCGTCACCCAACGCGTGCTAAGCAACTTCAAGCATTTCTCGATATCATCGAGGTCGAATAAATTTCAGATTCCTTTTTTGTTACTTGACCCTCACGTTGCGTAATAATTTATCATTGGCGCATATCATTTTAAGGAAACTTATATGTCCTATACAGTAAAGAAATTAGCAGAATTATCGGATGTAAGTGTTCGCACCCTTCATTGGTATGACAAGGTTGGTTTGCTCAAGCCGGCACACTACGGAGCAAACGGATACCATTATTATGAACGCCCTTTCAACTCCGAAGTGCAACATTTGAAGCTTCCCTAATGAGATGATTAAACACCTCCTCTGGTGTCGAAAAGTTAAACACTTTTCTAGACCTATTGTTAAGCAAATTCTCAATCTTCTTTAAGCTATCTCCTGATACTTCGTCAAACCGGCACTGGTAGGTTCGGAGATATTGTCAAATGTTGTGTCTGAGCTTCTAAGCGCATCCTCGATTTTTTGC
>CBEWFH010000251.1:0-1969 GCA_965555895.1 uncultured Simkaniaceae bacterium | reverse complement strand
TTTCAAAGGAAGTGTTGCATATCAACGGGTTACTTTACCCTGATTTTTTTGTCCTATACTAGGGGGTTTTTATGTAAATTATTCCAAATCGTAATAAGTTTAAGAGGGGGGGGGAATTATGTTCTTATCACATATTTTGTCCTTAATCGTTTTATTCATCCCCCTAAAGGGGTAAAGGTGAATACCTATCTCCCGGCTATTTGAGAAATCTCCTCGATGATGGCAGGGTTTGATTTAGAACACTCTGCACGTACTTTGAAAGAGTATCTCTTTGCAAGTTTATCAAGTCCCCTCTCTTCTCAAGCTTGCTGAGGAGGAGATTGAAAGTGGAATGATTGAAAGGGCAAAAGAGCTCGCCTTTAAACATAAAGGCTCCATTCCTCTTTTTTATGCTAGAATATGGTGATGAAAGAAGCCGCTATATCTTAGAAATTGCTCAGCTTGAGGGAAGAATTTCCCCAGATATAGCGATGGAAACTCTCAAAAGTTATATTAAAAATAGCTCTGATGGTTCAATGGTTCCATTTTTTGGGAAGTGAATGCTAGCTATTGTCCTTGCCTACGCTTCTCGTCGAGCCATTTTAGGCTGATATTAATCAGGCGAAGGTTGAGCTCCGGTTTTTTGGGACTCATATGTTCAGTTTCGAGATTCATGATTGTCTTTGGCTTGGGAACAAGCTCTTGTAAACGATTTGCACACTCCATGGGAATTTGTGAATCGTAGAGTCCATTGATGATCAAAAAGTCCCCTTTCATATGGGGAGCATAGAGAATGGGATCAATCGGTTTAAAGAGGGCTGCTGCCATTGAGGCTACAGGCTCCTTTAGAAAGTTTGGAACGGAAAGGTTCGCCTTAAAGAGGCAATAGACACCGGCTCCTCCATAGGCCAACACCCCTGGACCAAGGTGTATCCCTTCTTCTTCAGCTTTGACATAAGTAACAGGGATAAAGGTTGCCCCGAAGCTATAACCCATAAGACTAATCGGTTCGCTATTTATCCAGGGTTGATTCTTCAGGTATTTAATAATGGCTATAAGCTCAGGAGTCACTTCCAATGTTGCCTTTCGAACGGAATAAATATGAGTGAGGACATTTAGCTTATGGAGAATTTTTAGTCTTTCTGGGTATTCATAGGCAACGAGGGCATATTCCCCATGATCAGGGATGAACTGGAGACTTTCACTTCCTGTTTTAAGTCCCCCAATAATTAATATTGTAAGGAGCCCCTCAGCTGGTGGGATCTTTTGGGGAAGGCTGACTGTAAATAATGCATCCCCTCCCTTATCAGTACGAAGGATAACATCTTCATAGTCGCGCATCTCAATCTTATCGGGAACCTGATATTTTTTCTCTTGTACAATTGTATAACCATTGTCCCCAAAGAGTGGGTTAACCATTGCAAAAAAGAAAAAAGAAAGTATACTGTTTAAAGTGCTTTTAGAATATCGAAATAGCATCTTTTTTCTATCTATATCCACCAAGTACTTGGTAATGAATTTTATCAATTATAACAAGAGGTTCTCATGAAATATACCCTAACATTAATACTTACACTCTTTTGCTTTACCCTTCATGGGGAGGAATCTACGATTCCAGTCATTGATATGGAAGACTATTATAATGAAGAAACTAGAGAGTCCTTTAGGGAAAAACTAGTCGAAGCCTTCCGGACGGTTGGATTTGTTGCGATTATCAATACAGGTGTCGATCAAGAAGTGATTGATCGGGCCTATCAAGGACTTGAGGAGTTCTACAGCTTAGATACCGAAACAAAGATGAAATATGCTCACCCAGAAATCAACTATCAAAGGGGTTATATCCCCATTTCTCAAGAAGTCGCAAAAAATAGGAATGTAGGTGACTTCAAGGAGTTTTATATGGTTGGACCTAACCATCCAAAAACCCTTCAATTTGGGGAAAATGTCTGGCCGGAAGAAATGGAGCTTGAAGAGCCCCTTTATTCCCTAT
>CBEWFH010000250.1:0-1970 GCA_965555895.1 uncultured Simkaniaceae bacterium | reverse complement strand
GAAGAAAGGCTTCCTGGTCTTACAGGAGGAAATCATCTTCTCCTTAGGTTAAGTAAGATCTTTTCACATAACCATGATGGTTCATTCCTTGATGGAATGATCACCACTCTTCTTAATAATCAACCCCTAAGAGTTGCCTACGATCAAATTTTTTGTCCACTTTCAACAGATGATCTAATCCCCATGATACTAAAACTCTTAAAAGAAAATAAGTGTGGGCTTTACAATTTAGCGGGAAGGGAGGCAATGAGTCGTTTATTAATCGCTCAGAAGCTTGCACAAGAACTTGGAGCTCCGGAAGAACTAATTCAGGAAATTTCGATTTGTGATTTAGAACAAAATGTTCTACGCCCAAAAAACACCTCTTTAAATACGGATAAAATTCAAAATGAGCTCGAGCATCAAATCATCCCCCTCGAAACCTCTATTCAACGCTGTAGCTTAGCACGTAAAAAGCGAGATTTTGATAGCGCGGCTCTTGGGAAATAACCCCAATATTTGGGATGCTTAAATAAATACTCAATCATCCGGACCCCCAACTGCCCTAAAGCCCCTGATTCTTTAATAGCCTTCCGAAATCCTATATCCCCTTCTTCGATCTTCTTCATTAAATTGGAATAGGCATCTTCTCTATATTTTCGATCTTTTTTTATCTGACCAGAATAGGACTCTTCGCTCATCCTTAATCCAGAAAAAACTTGAGGAACGTAAATGAGCCCATGATTCAAAGCAACTTGATTATTAAGATACCAATCACAAAGATTAGCAATCCCTTCCTGATATTTTCCATATTTGAGAACTAAATCTCTTCTAAAAATAATTCCATTTGAATAGATAAAAAAGACCGATTTTTTGAAGAGTTCCCTTAATTTTTTTGGGGTTATAATCTGCAATTCATCTTTAATCCCCATATCTATTGTATTAAATTGATAAGGGGGCCTTAACCCTGAAAATTGATCTATTTTTCCTGCACAAATTCCAATCTCAGGGTTATTCTTTAATTGCGCTAAAGCTATTAAAATAAAATTAGGTAGAAGCAAATCATCTGAAGCAAGAGTCATCACATATTTTCCTTTTGCCTCTTCAAAACCTATATTAAAAGTTTTTACTACACCCAGATTTTCTTTATTTTTAATAATTCTAATAAGTGATATTTTTTTAGATAACATTTCAATAACATCAAGACTGTTATCTGTTGAGCAATCATCAATAATTAGAATTTCATCTGGTTGTCTTTTCTGGTTTAAAATACTTTCGATGGCTTCTGGGAGTAAGGGGCCATGGTTGAAATTTGCAATAACAATTGAAAGCGTCATTTGTTACATCCTAATAAGGACACGCGCAGCTTGACCTGTTTCGAGTAGATGTAAACCTTGGTTTACATCTTTTAGATCAACTTCATGACTGATTAATTTTTTTAGACTCTCTGCATCAAAAGATGAAAGAAATTTTGGAATATCACGATCAGGCTTTACAGCACCACCCCAACTTCCAATAAGCTCCTTCCCCTTAATAAAGTCAAAAGGATCGCAGGAAATCTGAACCCCTTTTGGGATATTCCCTGCTAAGATGCACTTTCCCTGATCTTTGATCACATGAAAAGCTGCTTCCATCACCCCTTTTTTCCCTGCCGCCTCGATTGAAAAATCAACATCTGCCCCAAAATTTATGTCTCGTATCTTTTCCTTGAGTCCTTCAGAGGCAAATTTTATTGTATCTGTTGCTCCCAACTCTTTTGCAAGGGTAAGTTTTCTTTCTTCAATATCGATGGCTATAATTTTTTTTGCTTTTTTTGTTTTTAGGGCAAGGAGAGCGCTCATCCCAATACCCCCTAAACCAAAAATGGCTACGGAAGACTCTGGAGTTACATCTAGCTGGTTAAATACAATACCAGCACCTGTAGGAATGGCGCATCCAAAAAGAGCAGCTTCTCTTAAGGGGTAGCTTTTAGGGATGGGGATTAAACGGTT
>CBEWFH010000249.1:0-1975 GCA_965555895.1 uncultured Simkaniaceae bacterium | reverse complement strand
CGCATTATTTAGAGTTTAACTAGCTACCCCCCCGCGAACCTACCAGTGCCAGGAATTGAATCCATGCACATGATTTTCAAAGGACAAATTGATGATATCCCAGATGCAAACGCTCTGGATGTAAAGAAATTTAGTGAAGACCTCTTTGAGGTTAGAGGGTTAGCAGCCTAAGAGGGTGAAATCCAGAAAAATGGATTATCCTATGCAGAGATGAAGGTTTTTGCAACACTACCGAATTGGAATCTAAAGGTTATTCAGAAAGCGAGATCAGTTTCTTCCTTCAAAAACATGAACGGCCAAGAGACGGTCAAGAACGACCCAACACTGTTTCCCATATGATTATCCTTCCAAGAGATGAGTTAGTAGAGTTTCCAGAAGAAGAGAGACGCGTCTCATCATCACCTGTAGTAGAAAGAACGCGCCCTTTCAACTCCGAAGTGCAATATTTGAAGCTTCCCTACTGAGAATTGAAGATTTTCATCCTAAAGTGGGCATAGTGAAGACTATTCAGATGAAGAAAAAAAGAAATGTGTAATCTCTTAACGAAAATAAAATTATATGTTACGCTCCTAAAGTTATTGGAGCTTAAGGAGCGTGACCTCTATGAAAAAGATTCTTCTTGTCGTCATTTCAAGCACATTTATTTTCACAGGGTGTCAGGTTTCTAGCCGCACTTCAATGTATGGAAGTGGAGGAAGGACCTCATATAATGTTGCTGCTCAAAATACGACGAATCAAGAGCTCCTTTTAAACCTTATCCGTCTCCGTTACTCCGATACCCCCTACTTTCTAGAGCTTAATGGGATCACCACACAGTTTAACTTTTCAACAAAAATCGTCCCAGGAATAAATATTCCAGGGTTTAATACAGATAATCCCGCATCGCTGGGAGGGGAGATGGGATGGTCCAACCAGCCAACTATTCAATACTCTCCACTTGAAGGAAAAGAGTTTGCAATTCAACTAATGCAACCCCTAGATCTTCGCATTATTCAAGGTCTTATTTTCACCGGTTGGGATGTCGATCGGGTCTTCCGTCTCCTCATTCAAAACATGGCCGACATTCCAAATGCTACTGCCGCCTCAGGCCCAGTTCCAAGCTGCCCACCCCACTATAAGAAGTTCTTTGAGTGCCTTCAGCTTCTCCGTCACTTCCAAACGCTTGATGAACTTCAGATCGGTATCCGCTACATCCCCCATGGTGACAAACATATCTCTGAAGATGAAGCTTGCAAACAAGAGCCCAACGCTATCCAAATCTCTTTTCCAGCAAATGGGAAAGAATCTGAGCGTTTAGCTGAACTTCTTGAAGGGGTAAAAAAAACCAAGGGACGGTATGTCCTCAATATGAGACAAGCTTTTAACGAGCACGCATCTCTTGGATTAATGACCCGTTCCCTTTTAGGGACCATGTATTACCTAAGCCTGGGTGTTGAAGTCCCTCCGAAAGATCTTGCTGCCGGCACCGTTGCGCTGACTTTAAATGAAGATGGCTCTCTCTTTGATTGGCATCATGTGATAGGGGATCTCCTAACAATTAACTGGAGTTACAACCGTCCCCAGACCTCTTACCTAGCTGTGCCTTATCGTGGCTATTGGTTTTATATCGATGATAGTGATGTGAATTCCAAGCGGACCTTTGTCCTCTTGCAACAGATCTATAATCTCCAAGCAAAACAGCAGGAAAAAGAGTCTCCTCTCCTTACTATCCCTCTCGGAACTCCTTAGCCTCAACCCACGGAGAGTCCTCAATGGTCTTCCTAGCATAAAGAACACCTCTCTCAAGTAGGTCCATAGTAATTTTATCCTTAGTTCTTTCGCCTTTAGAATAACCCTTAATGACTTCATCAGGTGTAGCCCTCAAAATTTGTAAAAGTTTATTCTTAAATAAAGTTATGATAATGTTAGCAATCCGATGAATAGGCACTGGTAGGTTCGCGGGGGGGTAGCTAGTTAAACTCTAAATAATGCGGCA
>CBEWFH010000248.1:0-2001 GCA_965555895.1 uncultured Simkaniaceae bacterium | reverse complement strand
TGCCGCATTATTTAGAGTTTAACTAGCTACCCCCCGCGAACCTACCAGTGCCCTCGAAAGCAGATTGTTTTTTGAACATATTAACAACGGTAGGAGAGTACCCGATGGGGTACTCTCTTCTACTAAACATATTCTATTATGCAGAGGGGAGAACTGTCCCCTTGACGGTTTTTCTTGCGGACGATCCGGGTATATCCACCATCACGTGCAACATAACGGTGAGATAGCTCATCAAAAAGCTTTCCGACGACTTTACGGTCAGAGTTGTACGATGAGATATCCCCTTTCTTTGCAGAGCGTACTTCCTTGGAAGTAAGCGCATTGAATCTAACCATCATTTTAGCAATTGCAGCTCTGCGACTTGCAAGCGTATTCTTCTTGGCAAGGGTGACAAGACGATCAGCATGCCTTCTAAGCTCTTTAGCCTTGGCAACAGTTGTTTCAATCTGTCCATGTTCTACAAGAGCTTTAAGCATATTAGCTATCATAGCACGCCGGTGAGAAGAATTTCGGTTAAGTTTTACTGTCCGTTTCTGGTGTCTCATATGTCCTGTCCTGATTTTTCTTCTAGATACTTATCAACTATCTGACGGACATTATCCCGTGTGATACCATATCGGGAAAGATCCATTCCAAGGTGAAGTTTCATATCTTCAAGCTTTGCTTTGATCTCGTTTAGTGATTTCTTACCAAAGTTTCGGAACTTAAGCATTTCTGGCTCAGGCATAATAACAAGCTCAGCAATCGTATCGATATTAGCTTGTGCTAAACAGTTGGTTGAGCGGACAGAAAGTTCTATTTCATTGATCCGTAGGGCAAGCTTTGCAAGAAGTTCATCGCGATCAGTATCAGATTCAAGCTCTTCATGATCAAAAGATAGATCTTGGAATTTCAATGTATCGAAAACTCCAAGATGGAGAACTCCAATTTGAGTTGCAAAGGTAAGTGCCTCTTGCGGTGTGACCCTTCCATCAGTTGTTACTTCAAGGATTAGTCGGTCATAATCTGTGTCTTGTCCCACACGTGTATTTTCTACAATGTAATTCACAAGGCGTACGGGAGAAAATGCAGAATCAATAACTATTTCATCCACGACTTTATCTACAATTTCGTGGCGCTCTGAAGGAACGTAACCCCTACCAATCGCAACTTTAAGATCTATCCTTTTTTTCATTGGCTTTGTCACATTAAATAGATGGTGATCGGGGTTGACCATTTCAAAATCAGACTCACCCATCACATCTTTAAATGTAACAGCGAACTGTCCACCACCATCATCAATCATATTTTGTGTAATTTCGAGTGTTTTAGAAATGAGTTTTGGGGCACGTGTATCTCTGTTTTCTTCAAGAGGGAGTTTTCTAAGAAGAGCTTCTTTGAAGTTCAGGATAATATGGGTCATATCTTCAATGATTCCTTCAACAGCAATATATTCGTGGGGCACTCCTTCAATTTTTACAGAAATGAGTGACGGTGCTTCGAGAGCGTTCAGCATGATACGTCTGAGAACATTCCCAACTGTATGTCCAAACCCTCTTTCAAAAGCTTCAGCAATAAAGCGCGAAAACCTTTCAGTTTTACTTGCTTCTTCAATTTTGATATTCCTCGGCAGCTCAAACTTGCCATACTTAACAGTCATAGGTTATTCCTCTACTTATACGCGGCGTCGTTTTCTAGGACGACATCCATTATGTGGGATGGGAGTCTTATCTTTAATAAGTGTGATGATCAGTCCAGCACTTTGAAGGCCCCTTACTGCAGACTCACGTCCTGCTCCAGGTCCTTTCAAGTTAACTTCGACTTCTTTCATCCCGTGGTTCATTGCTATCTTTCCTGCATCTTGAGCTGCTACAGTAGCAGCAAATGCAGAAGATTTTCTTGAACCTGTAAAATTGGTTTTTCCAGCACTTGCCCATGAGATGACATTTCCAGAAGGATCGGTAATCGAAACAATGGTATTATTAAATGATGCTTTAACATGTGCAATTCCACTAGGAACAG
>CBEWFH010000247.1:0-2030 GCA_965555895.1 uncultured Simkaniaceae bacterium | reverse complement strand
TAATCATCTCAGTAGGGAAGCTTCAAATGTTGCACTTCGGAGTTGAAAGGGCGGTATAAAAAATTAGAGAGCAATATGTAAAAAAAACTAATAGCGGCTTTCGTAGTCTTGGAGGATCATTTCGAGGGCTTTTTGGTATCCGTGAACATCAAGATCGACCCAGCGGAAGAGGGGCTCGCGCCGAAACCAGGTGAATTGCCGCTTGGCATACCGACGGGAAGCTTTTTTAAATTCCCAGACAAAATACTCCCAGTCTTCATCACTTTTGGGAGAGGAAAGGAACTCTAAACATTGACGATATCCGATTGCTTGGGAGGCTGAAATGTTTTCGCGAAGTCCCCTATCAATAAGGTCTTCGACCTCTTCAATAAATCCTTGAGCCATCATCTCGTCGCAGCGCATCTCAATGCGTGAAAAAAGAATTTCTTTAGGGAAATAGATGAACCAACAGCGGAAGTCAAAGTCTTTGGGCCGGCTAGGGACATGTCCTTTGGGGAAATCACTTACCCTTTTTCCTGTTAGTGTTATGATTTCAAGAGCACGAATAATTTTGTGTCGATCTCTCTGGTTAATGGTACTTCCGTATTCGGAATCAAGAGTACAGAGTTTTTCATAAAGAGCTTCCGACCCGAATTTCTCTAGATCTTCTTCAAGTTTTGCTCGCACTTCTTGAGAAGCTGGGGGTCCTTGTGGAGGACCATAGAGGAGAGCATGGAGATAAAAACCTGTTCCTCCAACAATAATGGGGATATGTCCTCGAGCTAGAACTTCGCGACATGTTTGAGTAGCTTTTTCATAAAACTGGACGACATTAAATGACTCGGAGAGGTCGCAAACGTCAAGAAGGTGATGGGGAATTTCCATCCTTTCTTCAGTTGATGCTTTTGCTGTTCCAATATCCATCCCCTGATAAACTTGAACTGAATCTGCAGAAATAATTTCTCCACCGAGTATCCGAGCAAGCTCGAGAGATAGACGGGTTTTCCCAGTTGCTGTGGGGCCAGCAATAACAATAACCCTATTTCTATGCGGAGGGGAATTAATTTTTTTTCTTGAGGGGTTTGGTTGATGAGTATACTCATCAATGAGATCACTTCTCACCGGTTTGAAAATCCTTGGAGCGCTTCTTGCTCAGTAGGAAAAATCTGAATGATTCTCTCAAATCCTGCCATCTTAATGATTTCCATCACTTCTTCACTGACTGAGCAGAGGTGAAGACCTCCGTCCCCGCCCTTGAGTTTTTTGGTTGTGGATAGGAGTAGACGCATTCCAGCACTACTGAGATAATTAACTTCTGCAAAGTCTAGAACTAGCTTTATCATTCCCCCATCAATTTGTTCCATAAGCTTTCTCTCTAAAAGAGGAGCAGATGCTGCATCCATTCGTCCTTCAATACGGACAATGGAAGCACCTTGGTCTTGTTCAATTTGAATGTTTAAACCAGTTGACATCGCAATAACCTACTTATTTACCTCACAATAACGACATGATAAAATTTATTACAATCTTTATTGTACGATTTCTAAACGAACCTTTCTGTCAAGCCTTGCAGCTACTGTCATTGAGATCTGACGGAGTGCTTTAATTGTTCTACCTTGGCGCCCTACTAGCTTTGCAACATCATCATCGTGTACACGGATTTCAACAACAGAGGTTTTTGAACCATCAAAGATAGCGACTTTTACATCGTCGGGGGAGTCGACCAAATTTCGAATAACATAAGCTATAAATCCTTCCATACGAACCTGTGTTTGATTTGAGCTGAAAGTAAAACTTTAGCATTTGTGTAACTTTTGTGCAAGATGTTGCCCCGAAATTCCCAGGGCACAGGAAACTAAAACAAATTTTTGAATCTATTGAGTAAGAGGAATAAGCTACCTGCTGTGAAGCTAACGTTAAGGAGGCTTATTATGGCAGGACTGAAAGGAAAAATCCCAATCCATGTCAAAAAAGCACATTTTGTACACCCCGGATGCGAATACCCATTGATTAATGCTCTTCAAAAGATAGACGATCCTCGTAAACCTTCT
>CBEWFH010000246.1:0-2078 GCA_965555895.1 uncultured Simkaniaceae bacterium | reverse complement strand
TAGCCAGCTTAGTAGAGGGGTGGCTAATGTCGCACTTCAGAGTTGAATCGGCGCATCTGTTTGTTGCACTTCATTGTTGAAAGGGCGATTGAATTAAATGGTAGAACGCGAGATATACCAATAGTATGAACGAAAAAACTCAAAAGCAGTCGAAGATCACCCAGATTGATAAGGGATCGATGCGGCGGATCTTAGGGGTGGGGGATCTTTTTGCCATTGGTTATGGGGACCTCGGTTCGTCGATTTATTATGCTTTGGGGATTACCGCTTTTTATGCACTGGGCGCTGCACCGATTAGCCTGGCGATAGCAGGTCTTGTTTTTGCGTTTACAGCACTTTCTTATGCAGAGCTCTCTTCGATGCTTCGAGATAGTGGAGGGTCGGCAAGTTTTGCTCGTCATGCTTTTAATGACCTCATCTCTTTTATTGCGGGGTGGGGACTCCTCCTCGATTTCATTGTGACGATTGCAATTTCCTCCTATTCGATTTCCCCTTATTTGGCATTTTTTGTTGGGGGGCTGAAGATCACTTCAGTTAAGATTGGTTTTACTGTTTGCATCATTGCGATTCTCTTTGTGATTAACTATTTTGGTTCGAAGAACTCTGCCAAGATGAGTTGGTTTTTAACGTCGCTGACCCTCTCAACGCAGGTTCTTATTGTCATTGTGGGTGCTATATGGTTTATCCATTTTCCAGATCTATGGGAGCATTTAAGGATCGGCATTAAAGGATCATCATGGTCACCATCGTGGCCTGATTTTTGGAAAGGAACGGCAATGGCCATGGTTGCCTATACTGGTATTGAGTCGATGGCTCAACTCAGTGGGGAAGCAAAGAATCCCGCTAAGACTGTCCCAAGAGCAATGATGCTTGCGATGAGCATGCTCCTTTTTGTCTATATTGGGATTGCGGTTGTAGCCCTTTCTGCAGTAACACCTCAAGAGCTAAGTACAAAGTTTTTAGAAGATCCGATAGCGGGTATTGTTTCGAAGCTCCCATATGGAAGTCGGGTTCTGGGAGGATGGATAGGTCTTCTTGCTGCGATTATCCTTTTTGTTGCAGCTAATGCTGGGCTAATCGGAGCATCCAGGCTCTCTTTTAACATGGGAGAAAACTACCAACTACCACGGACCGTTTATCGTCTTCATAAAAAGCATAAGACCCCAGTTGTATCCTTAGGGATATTTGCAGTCCTTGCGATGATTATTGTTATTGCTTCAAGAGGAAGACTCAGATTCCTTGCCGATCTCTATAATTTTGGGGCAATGCTTGCCTTTTTTATGACCCATCTCTCTCTAATTTTCCTCCGCATTAAACGCCCCGATATGAAGCGTCCTTTTAGGGTCCCTTTTAATGTTAAGGTGGGTAAATATTCCATCCCCATTACAGGAGTTCTCGGGGGTCTTGCAACGGCAGCGACTTGGTGCCTTGTTGTCTGGACCAAACCTGATGGACGCTATCTTGGTTTTACTTGGTTATTTCTCGGTTTGGCGATGTATTTTTACTACCGCCGGAGACATGCAATTGCTCCTGCTGGAAAGATAGAAATCGAAAAGATCAAGGTTCCTGAGTTCCAAGCAAAAAAATATAAACATCTCCTTGTTCCCATCCGCGGTGGGAGGGAGACTCAAACTGTTCAAATGGCCTGCGAAATGGCAAAACTTCATGGTGCTGACGTCACTGCTGTCCATGTTGTTGGAGTTCCCTTCTCTCTCCCTCTAGAGACACCTCTTTATCATCGAACCGTTGTAGCGGAATCTATCCTGAAAAGAGCTGAGGCAATTGGGAGGGAATTTAATGTCGTGATTAAGCTTCGCATTGTTCATGCACGAACAGTCGAGTCGGCTATTCTTGAGCTCATTGAAGATGAAAGCTATGACCTCCTTGTCATGGGAGCTGTAATTTCAGGTGGTGGCTCGAAAGGGTACGGCTCAGTTGTCGAAAAAGTCCTCAAAGAGTCTCACTGTCCGATCTGGATCAGCTGTACTTCAGTCTAAAATAATTTGACGACACTATCTAATTCCCTGTCAACGCAAAACTAAAATGTCATAAGCTTGTGCAAAACTAAAGTGTCGCAT
>CBEWFH010000245.1:0-2083 GCA_965555895.1 uncultured Simkaniaceae bacterium | reverse complement strand
CCGCATTATTTAGAGTTTAACTAGCTACCCCCCCGCGAACCTACCAGTGCCCAGTTTTCACATCCCTTTTACAATCAGCGCAGGGCAACATCTTATCCGCTGCTTTCCTGCTCGCTCATATGGTGAGAGTTTGAAGGGGAATGGCCCTTTTGCTGCAGAATTTTTTTACTATCAGGATCGAAAGAAATCAGATACGATGAATATCGATCTTCAAAAGCCCTATCTTACCTATAATGAACCGCAGGGGAGGTTCCCAAAATCAAAATCAAACCCTATCCTCCTCGATTTCCTCCTTTCTAATTGTGACTTATCTGCAGATGGTTACAAAGTTCGTTTCACCGTTGATAATAAGGTGATCCAAACTCTCACCGATTATGTTCCTTATTACCTTTATGGTCTCTCTTCTGGAAAGCATACGGTTAAACTTGAGCTTCTTGATAATAAGGATAAAATTGTTCCCGGTTATTTCAATGTGACAGAGCGGGAAATTGAAATTGATAATTATATAGGCGTCTCGCCATAATAAGTATAGGGGACGCGCTATCTGAGAGGGGAGCCATGGCGAAGAGAAAAAAAGCTAAAGAGAGAGAGATGTCGATCATAGATGCGATCGATAATCTCTCAGGAATGGTTGAACTTGATATCGCGGTGGAAAAAGAGGGAGCGGCTCGGGGAGTCAAGAAGAACCTTCATGAACTAAAAGAGTTAGATCCACAAGATAAAGAGGAAACTCTTTCTACTGTCAAAGGGACCTTTAAGACTGTCCATAAATATCTCGAACACGTTTACAGAAAAGATAAGGAGCAGCTTAAGGACCGTGATATGCAACGGGGGATTAAAGCGATCATGATCCTTGCTGATGAAGCAGCTGATAAGCTCGATAAGTGTACAACCCTTTTTAAGCACACTTATAAGGAAGGGAAAGTTTCTGAGATCAAAGAGTATAAAGATCTTAGAGCCTTCTTCAGCAACAAGATTTTAAAACGCTTTGAAGAGATTTTAGAAAAAGAGTCTAAGTGGCAGGAGGAGTGGGGAGTTGAAGATGAGGAGCAGATCAACATCGAGCGGCAAGGACTGAGGGACTTAGAGATGGTGAAGCGGGACAAAGAGTATGAGCTCTTCTACATCAGGAAAGATGATGGAAAACCCTTCTTTAACAAAAACCTCCTTCGTCATATTAAATTAGTTAGTGACTTTGATGGGATCATTATCGGTTTTGAAGGGGAAGACCCCCTGCTCCGTATCAATATCCTTATCGACCATGAAGCTCAGCTCGTTGCTGAAGAGATACGTCATAGCGCAAAAACCGAGTTAGGTGATTTCTATGCCGATGCTTTTTACCACAAGGAAGTTCCTATTGTCAGCGATATGATCAAGATGACGATGTCACTCATGCTTGCTTGTAATGAAAAGAACCTCCTAGAAAATACAATGGGGAAAGCCTGCACACGCTATCTTAAGGATTTCCATCGCTTTCTAAGGAATATTCTAGCCTCCCCAGATTATGAGAGGCTTATTGGCAACTCGGTTGAAGAGACCGATATGCTAACAAGAGCACTAGTTAACCTTGTCCATGCCTTTTCCTTTGCCTTTTTCACCCATAGTGGGAAAAAGCAGGAGATGCTTGATTATTTAAACGATTTAATTAAACGGGCTGCAAATGGAGAATCTCCACAGAGGCGGAATGAACTTAGCACCGACAATTTCCTCAGCGAAATCTTTGATATTCATGATACTGTCACAGATATGCTTAAAAAATTCCCCAGTGGACCCCTCTTTAAAGTACTCGATATTTTCCAGGAGAGAAATGAAAAAGAGGGATTTGACCCTATTAACCAAGGAAATCCTCCCTATTACCTCTTTACATTCTCAAGTGGAGCCTTTGATGCTTCTTGTTTAAAGATGCCCTGCCCGACTTTTCATACCCATATTAATAAAGCCGAAGTGATCAACGAATTCAAAGGATTCCTCCGCAATTTTGAAACAAAAAAAGAGATAGAAAAACATCTCCATTTTAATCTCCAAGATCGAACATCTTGGGAAGAACATGCCCGCTGTCAACCCCTTGAAAAACTTCAGAATA
>CBEWFH010000244.1:0-2091 GCA_965555895.1 uncultured Simkaniaceae bacterium | reverse complement strand
AAAATCGAGGATGCGCTTAGAAGCTCAGACACAACATTTGACAATATCTCAGAAGGGGCGGGCCGTTATCGTAACCCCGATGAAAATCTCCCTATAAGACTTTGAAGAAAAGCGTGAAGAATATTACAATGAGCTGAACTTCCCGACTTCCCAGGTATCCTGTAATCATAGCAAGGAGTCATAGGACTTATTTGTACATTATTTTCTGATTTTTCAATTTTATAAAGAATCGATTGTTAATAAACTCAAAAGGTGAGTTTAATAGGAGCCTAAAGGGAAATCGAACCGTTTGAAGTCGTCTGCGACATCAACGTTGGGGAAGATCTCACTTGCTTCTTTAGCAAAGGGTTCTAGATCGCGATAGCGAGCGGAGAAGTGGGTAAGGATAAGCTTTTGTGCCCCCGCTTTTTTAGCAATGGTTGCTGCTTGTTTAGCAGTCATGTGATCGTGGGAAACGGCGAGTTCTTTGTGTTCTTCAAGATAGGTACTTTCGCAGATAAATAGCTTTGCACCTTTGGCAAGATAAATAGCATTTTGACAATATTTGGTGTCAATAACACAGGTGAAGATGTCTCCTTCACGAACCCAGCTGACATCTTTGAGTAATATAGTTTTTCCATCAATGGTGATCGCTCCTTTTTCTTCAAGCTCTCGCACTTGAACCCCCTTAACACCCGAGGCTTTTAACTTCTCTTTATCAAACTTGGTAGAATCGGGTTCTTTAATCCGCCACCCGACATTGTCAATGCTGTGATCGAGGAATTTGGCTTCGATGGTGAAGGTGTCATCTTGGTGAACGATCCCCTCTTCAGAGACGGGGTGCTCAATCACTTGGATATGGTCATGGTAGATAGTTCCGTAGCGGAGACGGTCAAAGTAGACCTTTCCACTGGAGGGGTAGTAGCAGTGAATGGGATGGTTAACGCGATCAAGGTTAAGGCGCATAAGCATAGAACCGAGCCCTAAACAGTGATCGCCATGAAAGTGGCTGACGAAGATTCGTGTAACTGTCGGTGGAGCAATATCGGCAAAAATAAATTGGCGCTGCGTCCCTTCACCGGGATCAAAGAGGAGTCCTTCCTGGTTCCACCGAAGGAGATAGGCACCATGATTACGGAGACGGGTGGGCTGCTGCGATGAGCACCCCAAAATAATCAAATCACGTACGCTCATACCGCTCCCTTAGAAAATAGGGGGATTCTTCCTAAGATAATACCAACAATGGCACCTGTGATATGGGCGGTATTAGCAATGTTCATTGAGAATTCAGCTATCTGAAAACGGATGAGAAAAAAGGAGACTATTTGCAACGCCATCATGCCGACAATAAAAATGGCTAAGAAGGCGATGGTCCCTCTCTGGAGTGGATATCCTTCCCAAGGAGCATGCCTTTGCCGCATCCAAATGAACCCTGCAAGACCTGTAATGATCCCTGAGTAACCAATAAAAAGAGGGCCACTCATTAAATATTGAAAGGTGTTGGAAATGATTCCAATGATAAGGGTGATCGCGATGTATTGCCACTTCTTAGCCCGTTCTTCAACTTGCCTCCCCAACATCCAAAGCCAAAGCATATTGAAGAGAATGTGTAGGAAACTTCCATGTAGAAAAACAGGGGTGATGAGTCGCCATAGTTCTCCTTTGCGAAGCTGAACAAACATAGGAGCATCGAGCTCGTCCTTAGAGTGTGGCCATCCAAGTGCAACTCCATAAAAGCCATCCCAAACAGCTGCATTGCCAATTTTATTTTCAGAAAAGATCTCTTTGCTTAACTCTTCCCGGTTTTCAGCTGTTGGTATATCATAAGAAAGCTCGATCATTAGTGGGGTTAAGGTAAATTGCTTAGGGTCTTTATCTTCTTTAGCGATATCAGATATTTGATACCCATTCCAAATATAGAGAAGGGCACAAACAAGGATAATAAAACGGGTAAGGCCCATCTTAGGGCGAATCTTTTGCCGCAGACGGATAGCTCTAAGGAGAATGGATTCTTTTTCCCCTTTGGAATTTTCTTCAGCAATCCCTTTCGTGTCGATGGGATGCCCTTCGGTATCAAAGCGGGGATCTTCAGTGTTTTTCTTAAATTCTTCT
>CBEWFH010000243.1:0-2094 GCA_965555895.1 uncultured Simkaniaceae bacterium | reverse complement strand
CAAAGCTAGATAAACCCATCCCCAAAGCGCTCTCATATCAAGAGGTAGAAGAGCTTTTTAAGCAACCCATTACTGAAGAACTTTTAGGTCTGCGCGACCGGTCGATCATGGAACTTTTCTATAGTTCAGGTTTTCGGGTTAGTGAACTTGCAGGGCTAAACCGCTCCGACTTTAACTTTAGAGCTCGTTCTCTTCGCGTTAGAGGTAAAGGAAAAAAGGAACGGATTGTTCCCATTACCCAAAGTGTTGCTAAGTGGATTCAAAACTATCTTGCCGACGTGCGCCGCTATGAAGTGGGAAAGCCCCATAATCAAAAAGATCCTGATGCAATCTTTCTCAATAAGTGGGGGGATCGCCTCACCACCCGGTCTATCGACAGACTTTTTAAAAATTACCTGAGAAAAAGTGGGCTAGCCGGAAATATCACACCTCACACCATCCGCCATACCATCGCCACTCACTGGCTTGAGAATGGGATGGATCTCAAAACGATCCAAGTCCTTCTCGGCCATTCCTCCCTTGGAACGACCACTATTTATACCCGCGTTTCTACAAATCTGAAGCGCGAAGTCTATGAAAGGTCCCATCCACGCGCAAAAAAAAGCGCCAACGGAGACCGTTGACGCTCAAAATTCCCGGAGAGGGAGTAAGCCGGATTCTGTCACCTGCAAACCGCAGGTTGCAATCATTCATCTAGGGACCTTATTGCTAAGATCCTCGAGCGAAATTGAAAGAGCCCCATTGCGAAAAACAGCTCGAGCTCTTTTCTTGCTTCAGGTGGGGTTTGCATCTCCATGGCATTACTGCCGCGGGGCTAGGTCTCAAACCTAGCGTTTTCATCCTATCTAACCCAGTTGGGGCTAGCGGCCTGTTTTCTGTTGCACTTTCCGTAGCCTTCATGGCTCCCAGCATTTCGCTGGCACCTTTTTCTCTGAAGTCCGGACTTTCCTCTCTTATAAAAGCAGCGCTTTTATAACAGCGATTGCATCCCACTCCGTAGTTTTTTACCCATCAAGTTGGGTTTAAGCCTTCACTGTGCGGCGACGACGACGCGTTTGGGCAGTGGTCCCTTCGACTACTTCGCTCTCTTGCCAGAAGTGGATCCGTGAGCAGTGCTCACAGTAAACTACATCATTACCCTTACGGACAAGATTTTCATGCTGCAATGTGAGGGTAATATGGCAACCGCTGCAAGTCCGGTTTTCAATCGGAACGATGACGCGGTCTTTTTTATTGCGAAGGAGTCTTTCATAAATTTTTAAGTCTTCGGGATCTGCATTCCCAATGATATTGTCTCGTTCAACCCTTAATAGTTGCCCTTCTTCATTGATACTGTCGATGCTTGATTTGATCTCTTTTTCAAGCTCTATACTATTGGATTCAGAGTCGGCAAGACTTGTTTTGATTTTCTCAAGGATTTCTTCTTCGGAGACTTTTCTATCGAAAACATTAGAGATTTGAGTCTCAAGGGAAACTTTTTCCCGTTCGACGGTGGTCATTTCTTGAGTGAGGGCATTGAATTCCTCGACTTTCTTGATGCTACCTTGCTGAGATTCAAGCTTTTTATACTTATCTGTCAAAGTTTGTATTTTCCCCTCAAGGCCAGTGACTTGTTTGCCTATTACCTTGATTTCGTCTTCTTTTAGATTGAGCTGTTCTTTAAGCTCTGTGCGGAGCGATTCGATCTGTTTAAGTTCTCCCTGCCGCTGTTTTTTAACGCGCATCAGCCGGATCATCTTAATATCAAGTTCTTGAATGTCAAGTAATGGCTTTAGTCCTTGGTGCATTTAGCTCTCTCACATATTTCTTATCGCCTACAGCGTAACTCTTTGACCAAAATTTCTCAAGCGAAATCTCGTAATACTCCAAAGTAAGTGGAGCTGAAGGGGTTTTCGATTTTTTTTCAGGCTGAAATGGCAAAAAAGAAAATTCAGGGGAGGTTGGTTAGGTAGCACTTTGGAGTAATGTATAGATAATCTTTGAGCGCTCTTTCAACTCCGAAGTGCAACATTTGAAGCTTCCCTACTGAGATTGATTAAAAACCTCCTCTGGAGTCGAAAAGTCTAACACTTTTCTAGGCCTATTGTTATGCAC
>CBEWFH010000242.1:0-2099 GCA_965555895.1 uncultured Simkaniaceae bacterium | reverse complement strand
CCGCATTATTTAGAGTTTAACTAGCTACCCCCCCGCGAACCTACCAGTGCCCAGTACGGGGAAACAGGCAAAAATGGAAAATAGAGCCCGAGAAGAATTTCCCCTTTTTCTTGCCTTGGAAGGGACAATTCAGTAACATTACGTCTATGTGTGGAATATTTGCTTATATCCGTTCTCGCGAAGAATTAGAAGATAAGTTGAACCCGGTTGATGTTTGCATCAGCGGTCTCAAACTATTGGAGTACCGTGGGTATGATTCTTCAGGGATTGCTGGGATAATTGATGGAAAAATCCGCGCCTGTAAACGGGCGGGGAAAATCGGGGTCCTTCAAGAAGCTGCCTCTGCTGAAAATCTCCGTCTTGATAGCGCCATTGCTCACACCCGTTGGGCCACCCACGGAATCCCTAATCAAGAAAATGCCCATCCCCATCTTGATGAAGAAGAGTCTCTAGCTGTTGTCCACAATGGAATTATAGAAAATCATAACGCGATCCGTGATAAACTCCTAAAAAAGGGGTTTAAGTTTAATTCCGATACCGACACAGAGGTGATTGCAGGACTTGTTTCTTATTACTATAATGGTAACCTCCGCTCTGCAGTACAAAAGGCCCTCCGCGAACTTCATGGCTCCTTTGCCATTGCTCTTATCCATAAAGATCATCCTAATAAAATTATCGGGGCCTCCAGAGAAAGTCCCCTCGTTGTAGGGATCAATCAAGAAAATGGGGAAGCCTACCTCTCTTCCGATGCCAATTCATTTAATGGGAAAATTCTCGATATTCTCTACCTTAAAGATGATGAAGTGATTGTCTTGAAACATAAGACTTTTACCATCTATAATTCTTGTGGAAAAAAAATTGAAAAAAAACTGCAGCGCATAGAGTTTGAAGATATGGCTATTTCGAAAAATGGATATGAGCACTACATGCTTAAAGAGATTTTCGAGCAACCTCAAACCATTCAACAATCAATGGTAGGCCGTTTTCAAGAAGAGTTTGGAACGGCAGAATTTGAAGAGCTCACCCTCTCCCCTCAAAGCCTCCAATCTATTAACCGGATTTTAATCTTGGCATGTGGAACATCGTGGCATGCAGGATCAATTGCCGCCTCTATGCTAGAACACCTTGCAAGGATCCCCACAGAGGTAGAAATTGCCTCAGAATTCCGTTATACCAACCCCATTATCTCTGAAAATACCCTTGTCTTAGCAATTAGCCAATCTGGAGAGACTGCAGATACTATTGCCGCTGTTCGTGAAGCTAAAGCTAAGGGAGCAAAAGTGATTGCGATTTGCAATGTTGATCACTCCACCCTTGTTCGAGAAGCAGATTCCTCCCTCTTTTTACGTGCTGGCCCTGAAATAAGTGTTTGCTCCACTAAAGCCTTTACCAGTCAACTCACCGTCCTTGCCCTCTTTACCCTCTATATGGCTCGCCTGCGCCATCTCAGCAAGGAAGAGGGACAACAGTTTTTAAAAGAGCTCAACCATCTCCCTACAAAAATTACACAAGTCCTCGCACAAGGTTCACAAATCAAAGCTTTCGCTGAAAAATATGCTAAATATGAACACTTCTTCTTTATGGGACGCAACTATATGTATCCCACAAGTTTGGAAGCAGCCCTTAAACTCAAAGAAATTAGTTATCTCAATGCCAGTGGTTATCCCGCCGGTGAGATGAAACATGGCCCAATCGCTCTTGTTAATCCAGACCTTGTTGTTATTGGCATTTGCGGCAATATACAAACCTTCGACAAGATGATGAGCAACTTGATGGAGATCAAAGCACGGGGTGGCCAAATTCTAGCCTTTGCACCGAAGGGAAAAGAGGAAATTCTTACCATCACTAAAGATGTCCTCTGGATCCCAAAAGTTATAGATCCCTTGGCTTCCATCCTCTACTCTGTTGCCGGACAACTCTTCGCCTATTATATCGCAAAACTCCGCGGCACCGATATCGATCAACCCCGTAACCTTGCCAAATCGGTCACCGTCGAATGAACGGAGACACCGGGACATTTCTTGGTGTTTTAATCCTCCTTGCCCGGCACTGGTAGGTTCGCGGGGGGGTAGCTAGTTAAACTCTAAATAATGCGGCAT
>CBEWFH010000241.1:0-2100 GCA_965555895.1 uncultured Simkaniaceae bacterium | reverse complement strand
ATGCCGAGCCTTTGGAAGAACTTTTGCGAAAGCAGACCAGTCGTCTGTGAAAAAATATACACTCTGTTAAACGATTGACTTTATCATAGAGCTTTCAGAGCGTTGCAGCGCTACGACGACCGAGCACCCAACCATAAGTAAGCATTAAAATCTTTATTTTGGTATTTTTTTATTTAAAGATCAAGATCAATCAACCTTTTTTGCGGTAGTGTTGCAAAAAAATGAGTTCTGGAGGGGAAATCTCCTAAAACCTATGCTTCTTCTTATCAAAATGCATGAAGGAAGAGAGCATGAATGAACGAGGGTTAACGGTTGACCACACAACGACTCACCTCTCCTCCTCCTTTAAACCAGTGAAGAACCTTCGTTGAGAATTGCCCTCTTACGCTCTTTTCAAGATAGCTTTTTAGAAAGAGACATCCACAACGATCAATAATGACCACAGGATTGTCAGGGGCAGCTTTTTCCATTGTTTTCATACATGACTCTTTGACAGCGGTATTTAAAGTCATCGTAAAGTTTAGTATGTGTCCGTTCCATAGAAAATCCTCCTCTAAGATTCGCTCAGAAAAAGATTAAAGATATTTCTCGAATTGTTCAAGTTGTTTTTTAAACCTAAATGGGTTATGCTTCTTAAACCCACAAGGAGAAAACAATGACAAAAGAACAAACACTCTCAATTATTAAACCAGACGCTGTTGAAAAAAATCACATCGGAGATATCCTCTCCCGCTTTGAAAAAGCAGGTCTTAGAGTAGCTGCAACAAAGATGAAACACCTGAGTCGCGAAGAAGCGGAAGGATTTTATGCTGTTCATAAAGAGCGCCCTTTCTTTAAGAATCTCGTCGAATTTATGATTTCAGGACCTGTTGTTATTTCAGTTCTTGAAGGAGATAACGCAATTCTTAAAAACCGCGATCTTATGGGTGCAACAAATCCTAAAGAAGCTGCACCGGGAACTATCCGCGCCGATTTTGCTGAATCGATCGATGCCAATGCTGTCCATGGCTCTGACAGTGGAGAGAATGCAAAGACTGAAGTTTCTTATTTCTTTAAAGAAACAGAGCTATTCAGCCATTGAAAGGAATTTGTAGCTCATCTTAACCATCACCGGGGCCCAGGGCTTTTGCATAAAAATTATTTCTTTACATAAAAATTCAAGAAGAGCCCGATACATGAGAATAGTTGCTTAAGTATATAATATTTCTTTAAGTTTCTTCTATTTCTAGAAGAGGTCTATGAGAATTTTAGATTTAATAGAGGATTTTCCTGACCCTCGGATGTTTGGGAAAGTCAAATACAGCTTGAGCGCCATTGTTTTCGAAGCAATTTGTGGAATTTTATCAGGCGCTGAGAGTTGGAGCGATATTCATGATTACTGCAGCATCAAGTTCGAATGGATTTCTCAGTACGTTAATTTTACTAATGGGGTTCCTTCAGAGTGGACTTTTAGACCTGTTTTTACGCTCCTTGACCCTTTGTTTCTCGAGCAATTATTACGGACTCATGCTGCAGAAGTACTTGCTAAAAATCAAAAAAGTGATCAGATCGCTATCGATGGAAAGGCATTGTGTGGGAGCCAAAGACAGGGAACAAAGAGCCTACATTCTGTGACTACTTGGTGTCATGAAAATGGTTTAGTTTTAGGAGAAGAACAAGTTGAGGATAAGTCCAATGAGATTACTGCGATTCCCCGTTTAATTGAATCTTTAGCATTAAAAGGAACAACTGTAACAATTGATGCCGCTGGGTGTCAGAAGTCCATTGTGCTCTTGATTAGAGAAAAGAAGAGGCACTATGTTTTAGGTTTAAAACGCAACCACCCAAGACTTTATGATGCGCCCTTTCAATTCCGAAGTGCAACATTTGAAGCCTCCCTACTGAGATGATTAAAGACCTCCTCTGGTGTCGAAAAATCAAACACTTTTCTAGATTTATTGTTAAAACAAATTCTCAATCTCCTTTAAGCTATCTCCTGATACTTCTTCAAACCGCTTATCTTTAGGAAGATATTGTCAAAGTAGCCCATTGGTATGCTCATTCAGCCCCCAGGGCACAGGAAACTAAAACAAATTTTTTAAAACCTTCTCTCTATAGACT
>CBEWFH010000240.1:0-2129 GCA_965555895.1 uncultured Simkaniaceae bacterium | reverse complement strand
AGGGCGCTTGAAAATAAGCTGCTTTTTCTTTCATTCTATGCAAAAAAATATCTAAGCCTTCTGTTAAAAACTTTTTTGCATTTTTTTGAGATTTATCTACTAATTGAAGCCATTTGTCATCTGCTTCCAGGCACATGAATAAGGAATTCTTATTACAGAGATTCTCCCAGTTGATTTTTTCAAAGTTTTTTCTTAGTCCATCAACTAAACAAGTAAAGTCACTATACAAGCATGGATCTTTACGTTCTGTTTTAAATTTTAAGTATTCATTATTAACTTCAAGTTTAAGGGCCCCTATTTCTTCTAATTTTTTATCTTCCCCTGAGCTAAGGTTCTGCTGCATACTCCCTTTTTTTAATAGATAAGACTCGAACATCCTAGCACCAAACTCGAACGTACTAGCACCAATAAGGAAAAAAGGAAATGCTGTTAGCCACTTTCCGTTGTACAATTCGGTGATAAGAAATCCATAATAGGCAACCTTTCCTATGGTGTTTAGCATTACCCGTGGAATAGGAGTGTGTTCGTTATAGATAATTGCAGCGAGCGTATACCCAGAAAGAGAGGTTGCTAAATATCTATAGCCTTTACTGATCCCTAGGTAAATAGAGGCTGCAATATAGATTACGGTTGATACTGTCCCTAAGTTATAGGAAAGGCTCCTTACACAGCTATAAGTTTTGGGATATGTTTCCTTTGAAACATATGTTTCAGCAGCCGCAGCAAAAAAAGGAAGATAAGCAAAACTTCTAGTTATACCTTTAACGTTCTGTGGAATTGGGCCATTTATAAGCTCATAGGATGAAATAAGTTGATTTATGGCTATTTCAGAAATAAGAACCTGATTTGGCGACGCTGCAAAGGTATCTGTTCCTAGATGCCACTCCCTTTCTGAGGTTCGGCATTCATGAATGATCGCATAATCATTAAATGAATTAAATAAATTTATAACCATATATAACCATAAAATTAAGTTGTAGTTTGTAGTTTATTAATATAAATGCTAACACGTATATAAATAAAATAAAACAAATCAGGACAGGGGGATTAATAAACACTACCCTATTAACAATCAATATCTTAATGATCTGAAAATACTATTAGAAATGATCTTCCCGATTCTCCTTTTTCACTCTCAAGAAAGTTAAGAATCCAAGGGATAGGATCAAAATAAGAGCATCTCCCCAAAAGGTATAAAGGGTCGAAAATGAATATAGATCGAGAGGAACGTAAAGGGCGCCTCGCTCCAACTCAAATTTTCCTTCGCTGTTTTCAAATCGGGCAATTGTTCTTCCTAAACTATCGATTCCTGCAGTTACCCCTGTATTGCAAGCGCGAAGGAGAGGAACGCCATTTTCAATGGCTCGCACCCTTCCATGAACAAAATGTTCATCAGGAAGACGGGAATAGGCATACCATCCATCGTTGGTGACATTCACAAAGAGTTTTGCCCCTTTTTGTCTTCCATCTCTCATGATATGAGGGAAACATTCTTCATAGCAAATCGAAAGGCTCATCGGGTACTTCCCCTTTGTAACTTTTGCCTCTTTTCCAAAACTAAAGAAGTTTGTGATTCCATAATGTGCAACAAGAGGCTTTAAAAAGGAGAAGGGGAGGTATTCGGCTAGAGGGAGAAGGACCCTTTTTTCATATCTCATAATCTCTTTTTCCTCAGGGATAAAATGGAAGGCTGCATTGAAGTTTTTATCCTCTTCTTCGGCATCGAGACCTATGACTACTTCTGCTCCATAGTAATTTGCTAGGGCTTGGACAAGGAATGCATTACTAACAAACCACTCTCCTCCCCTATTTTCTGCAAGTGGCTCTTTCAGCAGCTCAGTCAATTCTCCTAACTCCCCTCTAAGAACTTGCTCCATTTGATTTAAGGGATAGACGGTGGCATGAGAACTAAAGGGAAGGGCATATTCTGGCAAAACGATCAAATCAAGGTCTTTAGAGCTGTGCTCCTTTATATAGGTTAAAATATAGTGCCACTGAAGAAAAGGGTGAACCCACCTCTCTTCCATCCCGGAGTAATGTTGTTTTTGGTCGGGAAGAAGGGCCGTTTGAACAAGGGCAACATGGTAGGGCTCTTTCTTTTTCTCTTGTTTGTCATGATAATGAATATG
>CBEWFH010000239.1:0-2166 GCA_965555895.1 uncultured Simkaniaceae bacterium | reverse complement strand
ACGTTATTTTTCCTTAACATTTTTTCATTTACACAGTTATTCTTACAGTCTCGTTTTTGTAGACACTCCCAACAAGAGAAGACCCGAGGAAAGAAATTATATGGAGGGCTAAGCGAGGAAAATATCGAAGAATTGGCGGCTTAACCTCTCCCAACTGTTTCCCTATAGATCCATTTTGAATAGAGTAAGCATTTTTTAAAATGCTGGGGATCAAAAGCATCCGTTTATCCTCCTCACCGATTGCGTAAGATGAGTTTATAAGTAGCTTAAGGAAGGGAGATGTAGGTTCCTTCGGTTTTGAGGGTTTCTGCGGTGATCCCTTCGTAGTTAAAAGCTTTTCCTTCAGGCTGTTTTCCTTCAAGCATGATCGCGATCCTCTTGGAATTGCGGCGTGAGAGGAAGGTGGCGGTATCTTTTTTTAAATCTTCATAGGTGAGTTCTTTGAGAGCGGCGATGAGTTTTCCCCGCCTTTCGAAGTCTCCTTTATGTGTGAAGGCAAGGGAGTGGAGCTGTCCGGCCATTTGATTGAGGTTGGCGGGGGGCGTTTCTAAAATGGTAATCACATTGCTTTTAATGAGTTCAAAGCGACCTTCTGGAAGCGTTGATTCAAAGTCTTTAATATAGGTCTCCAAAAAGAGTTCAAACCGGGCAATCAGTTCATCGGGAGAGTGGGTTGTCGATTGAACGAGAAAGAGGTTATAGAGCTGCTCTTCTTCTTCACCAGCAAAAGATTTTGCGATGTACCCTGTTTGTTGTTTGGTTCGGAGGGTATCGAAAAAATCTTCTTGGAGGGCTGTTCCTAAGACTGATTGGGAGGCTTTTTTTGGGAAGGTCATCGGCCCTTCTTGGACCATGAGAAAAGCGGCATTTCCAAGGCTTTCTGTTTGCGCAGGGATTTTAAAGGGACCCTGAAATGAGGAGAGGATAAGCATTTGTCTCTTTTCATGGTTTTTTTTAGGATAGGGATTGCTTGCAAGTATTTCATGAACCGATGTCCATGTTTGGTGGGCATCGTTTTCAACCATATTTCCAGCAAGGAGTGCTTCGACATAGCATTCTTCAAGGAGACGATCTGCAAAGGAGAGATAATCTGCGTAGGTGAGATCTCGAAGAGCGGCAAGCTTTTCGGTATGTTTTGGTACGTTGTTAAAGAGGAGGTTGCGGTAGATCTCTTGCGCTTGGAGGATTGGCATGGCTTTGCTTACATTGGCATAGCTGCTCTTTAAAGAGGTGCAATAGAGGTCAAACTCTTCCTTTGTCATTTTGCAGTCTTTAAGTCCTCTCATCACTTCTTTTAATAGAAGAGGGGCCTTTTCACTATAACCACTGAGTTGTACTGAGAACTTCATATCGTTTGGATAACATCCCATTGATAGTGATGCTGGCTCGGCAAAAGAGAGGGTGGGGGCTAATTTTTCATCGAGGGTGTAGCAAAATAGATTAAAAAGAACAGCAGTCCGCGCTGTTCCATCGATGAGGGGGGTATGGAAATCAATAATCCAGGAAATTTCAGGGACACTGTACTGAGAATCTTCCCAGAAATAGAGGGTTCCTTGGCTATTATCGACCAGTTTCTTTGGTCTTGGTGTTACATGAAACTCACCATCACTTGTCACGAGCTTAAGGTTATTTGGGATAAAATGGTTTTGCAAAGGAAGGGCAATTTTGGAATGTGATGGGAGGCTATTCCATGCTGTTAATGTTTCAGGAGAAAGTTTTCGCACTGTATATTCTGTGCCGGTCCAGGTTTCTTTTTTATCGGGATGGATCCCTGTTAGCTCTGGAGAAGCGATGATAAAATAGGCAGCACTTTCTGGAGTAAGGCTTTCTAAAAAACTTTGCGTCTCTTCAACGCTATAGGTTGTGGGAAGGACCGATTTTAAGGGGTAGGTCTCTAGGGGTTCATCGATCATGGCATGTGCATGATTTTGGACAAAGGCATAAGGGGTAGTTCTTGACTGGTATTCGTAATCGATTTTTGCCATCGTCTTCATCTCATTAAAGATGTAGGGAGGGACACCTCTTTCTTTTAGAGAATTTAAGGTTTGAAAACATCTTTCAATGACCACTTCAAATTGCTCTGCACCTTGAGGGGTTAAATCAAAGCTAATTGAAAAGAGGGCGGTTTCTTTTCCAGCGCGCATTATTCCAGAAGAAATATTTTCG
>CBEWFH010000238.1:0-2188 GCA_965555895.1 uncultured Simkaniaceae bacterium | reverse complement strand
GCAAAAGCCCTCTTTACTGAAGAACAGTCGAAAGAAGAATTCCTCTTAGACCTTCAAGATACCTGCGATCTCTCCCATTGCCCCATTCGGATTGAGTGTTTCGATACCTCAAATATTTCTGGGACAGATCTTGTTGCTTGTATGGTTGGTTTTACAGATGGAAAGCGGGATAAAGGGCGGACCCGCCTCTTTAAAATTAAAGGGGTTGATAAACCTGATGATTATGGTGCGATAAGAGAAGTTCTCACCCGCCATTACACCAAAGCGAAGGAAAAAGATGAACTTCCCGATCTCGCCCTTGTTGATGGAGGAAAGGGACAACTTAATGTCGCCCTAGAAGTTTTTAAAAAGCTTGAAATTGCGAGTGTCGATGTGATTTCTCTCTCTAAAGAAGAGGGGCGCCACGATAAAGGGCTTAACTTCGAGAAAATCTTTGTTCCCTATAAAAAAAATCCTATTTTCCTTTCTCCTCGCTCCTCGACACTCTTTATCCTCCAGCAAATTCGGGACGAAGCGCACCGCGTAGCAATTTCTTACCATAGAAAGAGACGAAGCAAAAGGATCATTCAAACCGAGCTCAATGAAATACCTGGTATTGGCCCAAAAAAACGGACCCTCCTCCTTAAATATTTTAGAAGTGTAAAACAAATAAAAGATGCAAAAAAAGAAACCCTAGAAAAGGTCAAAGGGTTAAATGCTCGCGATGTTGAAGCAATAATTAAGTTTCAACAAAAGTAAGAGAAAAAGGATTTTGGTACCCAAGACGGCGGGCAAGAATACCCCCTAACTCCTCTTCCACTTGCTCGAAAAATTCTTCTTCTTGCTCACTTGGAAGAGAAAGGATTAGTTCTATCATTGACTTTCCCTTCATAGTGACATCATTCACAGGATCATGCCCTGGGAAAAGCCCTCTAAAATAAGTTGAAGCAGAATCTCTGATCACCCTCTCTTCAACCTCAATCTTTGCCCCTTTCATCTCAATCTGAAAATAGCTGCGCCGATTCATCACAAAGAGGAGGGTAAATAAAAGAGCTCCAAATCCCATTATCCCCCCTCCAATCATCAAACATATCTCTGATGGATAAAGGAGGAGATTGATCAATTGCATCCGGAAATAATCAGCGTAAGGGAGTGCTAAAACAATTGCCCCTACCCCAAAGATAAGGAAAATAACAAAGAAATGGACTGCTGAGAAAAGGATGTTCCTAGTACTCACTAAAACTCTTCCGAACTAAACTCTTCTTCTTTTTCCATTTCCGCTTCGATGAGCTTTTCAAGAGGTTCATCAGAAATCAGAGCTTTAAAGACAACATGGACAACCGAAACATGGAGCCCCGTCATTTTGCACACCCCTACAGAAATCTTTGTCTGAATTTCTTCTGCCTTTTCAGGAATGGAAATTCCATGAGCAATATTGACCTCTACTTTAATACTTACCGAGTGATTTTTAGAGTCTTGCTCGACATAGATCCCCTTAATCCGTTCATTCCCCTCTCGTCCTAGCAAATTATCAAGGAGGGTTCCTTCAAGAAGGGCCACCCCATCGATCTCTGCTAAACACTTGATAACAATCGCTTGAAAAACGCGGGTTTCAATGTCGCGTACAAATATAGCATCTGCAAATTTTAGTTCTTTTGTGTCGAGTTCCTTAAACTGCTCATGCATTGCTCGTATACCTCTCTAATTGATTTTCTCCAATTCTATCTCAATCGCTGCAAATAACCAAGAAAAGATTACTAGACGTACTTAAGCTGCCCCTGGAACGCCTCAACATCAACTGTTGTTGTTGGAGAATTTTGATTGTCCTTAGGTTTTCAATTAGGATAAAAGGCTACATCCCAACACTCTTGAACAGCAATCACCCCCAGACTACCAAATGCCATCAAGAGGGTTAGGGGCCCTGAACCTATATTATTACAGTACTCAAAGAGTTCTTTCGCCCAACATTTTGGCCTAATTTCCTCTAGGTATTCATCACGGAGTCGGACCCAATCTCTCTTTGATAATGATCTCAGTCCTTCCTCCTGAGAGCTATTCTCAAGGCTCGTAACTAATTTTAATATAAAAGCCTGAATAATTCTCATCCATGCCTTCAACACACTTGTCACACTTCTCATCACCGGAAAAGCTATCTATACTGCCACCAATAGATTGAGACACCGATTTGCGGTAAACTAGAACCGTAAAA
>CBEWFH010000237.1:0-2194 GCA_965555895.1 uncultured Simkaniaceae bacterium | reverse complement strand
GCCTTAAAGCCGAAGCCCCAGTAGCGCCATTTATTATCAACAGAAGTGCTGCTTCCAAGACCATCTCTATAGAGGATTTTCCATGTTTGATCCATCCATACTCCCGTTAGCCCTCCGATTAGCTTTAGGCGAAGGTGGGGATTATCAAAGGGGTGAAAGATCCGGTTAGCCATTAGATCTGCCATCTGATAGTGGAGGTGTATCGAAGTCGATGCATCTTCAATAGGGCTTGTGAAAATTTGAGGCCATGTACTTGTCATAAAGCGATTTTCTTCTGCCGGAGGACGGTTATGGTGATTACTTCCTTTCACATGGATGTAAGTCCACACAAAATCTGCTTCCCAAAAATTTGGAGCGCGGTAGTAGCCGAAGGAGAGTTGATAACCGGGATCCCAATCAAATTCTGCTCTTTCCATATCCCCTTGCGCAAAAGAATCGCTTGGTCCCCAAGAAGGACCCCTCATTCGAATAGCATAGTCAAGAGCTCCCTCACTCACTGTCCAATAAAGAAACTCACCACATATCAAAAATGCCGAATCATCTTTATTAAAAAGATCGGGATTTTCCAGTGGGTGAGCAAAAAGGAGAAAAGGGAAGATAAGGAGAAATAAGCTCTTTTTAAGCATCACTATTTCCTAAACAGGTTTGGCATGTTAATGAAGGAGTAATAAGCTGGCTCAGCTGGCCAGAGATAAAATCAAGGACCAGTTCATTTTCATTCTCATTTGGAATGATCAGATCTGCAAAAGCCTTACTTGGTGCAATATGCTTTAAGAACATTGGGCGGACAGTTTTTAAATATTGCTTCTTGATATCTGGAAAGTCCCGTCCTCTCTCACTTTGATCCCTTTCAATGCGGCGACAGAGACAGATATCCATGTCTGCATCGACGAAAAGCTTCATATCGCATACATCACGTACTTCAGAAACAGCAAAGACTAGACACCCTTCGATGATCGTAATCTTTTTTGACTCTATTTTAATCGTTTCCTTTATCCGAGAGTGTGTTACAAAGTCATATATGGGGAGGTCAATAGCATTTCCAGCTTTAAGCTCCTTTAAGTGCGTTTTGAGAAGCTTAAAATCAATTGACTGCGGATCGTCAAAATTTGTTTCTGCCCGCTCACTCATCGAGAGGTGAGAAAGATCCTTGTAGTAATTATCTTGGCAAATAATTGCCACATCTTCTCCAAGAGAGATTTTCAACCTATTGGCAAGGGTTGTTTTCCCTGCTCCCGATGCGCCCGCTATACCAATTACAATTGAAGAAGCAAATAAAGCAGGGGCTAAAAATAGAGAAAATAGAAAAACTTTAATTTTCAAAATCACGATTCATTACTGTTTTTCTACCTTCGGACTTTGCCTTGTTAATCGCCTTTTCGCACTCTTTTTCAATAACACGTGTCAGCGCTTCCATTGCAGAGGCTGAGGTATTCATCCCAGACATTTCTTTGATTTTTTTCTTTATTTTACTCACAACAACTAGAATTTCCACGAGGCACCTTTTGGTTGATATTCAAAATATCCATTTATAGCTAAGATATCATTTATAATCAAATCTAAGATTGAGTATCATAGGACGTATGAATAGTGAAGATTTAATCGGCAAGTGGGACATTACCCATTCGGCATCTTATGCAGATGGCTCTCCAAAAGGGACGATGCAGGGGAAAGGGGTCTTTGATCTCTATGAAGGGAATCAACTCCTCTATCAAGAACAGCTTTGGCATACCACTGAGAGTGATGATCTCCTCTTTGCTACAAAGTTTTATCACTACCACTTTGAAAAAGATCAAATCTCGATCTACTTTTATCAAGAAGAGGACAACCCTCTTTTTATGATCCTCCCTAAAAATATCCTTAAAGGACGCGCCGCCTGTAAAGGGGACAACTACACTCTTACCTGGGACTGGATTAACGAAGAAAATTTCCTTACTCGTTATACAGCAGTAGGCTCTCAAAAAAACTACATCATTGAAAGTGAGTTTAAGCGGTGAGACTAATCATGGGAAAGCATGCTCTTGAAGAGGTGCTGAAACAAAATCCTAAACGCTTTGTTGAAGTCTATACCTATAAAAAAGAGGATCCTCTCATCCAAGAGCTCGAAAAGAGGGGGATTAAAGTCCAAAATACCCCTAAGCAAAAGCTTGCCTCACTCGTCCAATCAGAGTCTCACCAAGGGTTCGTTGCCAAA
>CBEWFH010000236.1:0-2199 GCA_965555895.1 uncultured Simkaniaceae bacterium | reverse complement strand
CTACCGCTACTTTTAAAATAAAATAGGGGACATCGACAAAATTAATTGCTTTGGGGGCAACAACCAAAAGGGAAAAATTTGTTTCTGGAATTCTGCGATCAACCGTCACATAATCAACACCGTTGTAACTGTATTCCTCATTGATAGGGAGCTTTAAATGGATTCCCCTGAATTCTGGGTCTGTTGAAAAAAGAATCTTCCCTTCGTTTGAAACAAGAGAGGTTGACGAAGGGTGAATAATATCATTTTCTATTGGGAATTTTTTAAGGACATGTTTTAGAGTAAATGCAGTTACCCAAGCCCCCTCTCCATTTTTTTCAACACGTGTTAAATAAAAAACGAGGATTTCAGGATCAACAACAAAATGGACTCCCTTTTGCGCCTGAGCAACAAGGCCGGAATAATCTCTTCTAAGATATTCTTTGCTCGATGCCATATCAGAATAAAAGTGACCATCACTTCCTTTTTCAAGATGAAAAAGGGCAGAAACTTCATCCCGCGTTGCAAGCTCTGTTAAAGCTGATACAGGATCACTAGTTTGAGGTAACAAATATGAGATTCCAGCTAAGAATTCGAGCTCGTGATTGATCACTCCTGTTACAAAGTCCTCTTTTTGGTCCATTAACACTTTGAGGATAAAGTAATTATTATCTGTTTTGATACGGGAGTCTTCGATGTAAAGAAGGGTTAGCAATGCTAAGAGTGGAAAGACAAGGAAAACCATAGCAATCAGTAGGATACGTGAAGCCAGTGACCCCCACATCCCATGAAACTTTTCTTTTTTTTCCCTATCCATGATATACTTCCCCTTATGACGATATATACTAAAGAAATTAAGAGTTTACAACACCCCATTGTCAAGCACCTTGTAAAACTCCGAAAGGAGAGAAGGTACCGCGTTGAAAAAGAGTCACTTCTTTTGGAAGGAAAGAAAACGATTTTTGAATACCGTGGTCCCATAGAGGTTCTGCTCGTGGGTGAAGGCTCTCCCATTCCTGATCATTTACAGCCAAAAACAACTCTCAGCGTCTCTACTGAAATCATTGAGAAAATAAGCGGAACAAAAGCCCCTGAGCCCTACCTCGCAGAAATCCCTCTCCCTACCTCTTCAAACTTAGATGGTAAGAATCGCCTCCTAGCACTTGATGGCATATCTGACCCTGGAAACCTGGGAACTCTTCTGCGAACGGCCCTAGCCCTTGGTTTTGAAGGAGTTTTTCTAACAAAAACTTCTGCCGATCCCTTTATGGATAAAGCCCTTCGCGCAGCAAAAGGGGCAACTTTCCACCTTCCGATACAAATAGGAACTGAGAAAGAGCTCACCACTCTCATAGAAAAAAATGGGTTAACACCCTATATTGCCGATGGAAAAGGTTCCTCGAAAATTTCCTTCTCCACCCCCCTTATTTTGATCCTTGGAAATGAATCCCATGGCCCCTCGGAAACCCTTAAAAAAACGGGTCCTCTTATCTCCATTCCCCTTGCCGATAAAACAGAATCCTTGAATGTTGCTGTCGCAGGTGGCATTCTGATGAATAAAATCCAAGATGCGTTGTGGCAAAGATAGATAAATACTTAGATTATGAAGAGGAATTTCATCCTCACGGCAAACGGGAAAACCGAAAAGAGAGAAGGGAAACTCAAGCCAAAGATCGTTCAAAATATAAAAAAAGTGATCAAGATCAAAAGAAGGATCAACTTAAAGCCGAAGAGCTTCCTCTAGGTGCAAATTATCTCCGCGGTCGCGTCCTCACTATTTCTCCTGATATGGTTACCGTTTCCAGTGGACATGAAACCTATTTTTGCTCACTCAAGGGATCGTTAAAAAAAGAAAAAACAAAACATAAAAACCTTCTTACCGTTGGCGATTGGGTCCACTTTGAAAAGAAAAGTACAGACTCTGGAGCAATTGCCCACGTTGAAAAACGGACCTCATTCCTTATCCGCGCAGAAAATCATTCCCGCCGCAAACAACAACTCATCGCCGCAAATATCGACCAAGTCTTTATCGTTACCTCTCTTGTTGCACCTAGGTTTAAACCTCTCCTCATCGACCGCTATATCCTTTCTGCAACAAAAGGAAATATGAAACCCATTATCCTAATCAACAAGGTTGACCTTCTCGATGATCCCCCTGAAAACATCTCTCCTGAAGAGGTGGCAGCGGAAAAAATAACCCTCAAAGAATTCCTCGAGGCC
>CBEWFH010000235.1:0-2207 GCA_965555895.1 uncultured Simkaniaceae bacterium | reverse complement strand
TCAATTCATGGGAATCTCCCCCCATTTTTCCAAAACCTTAATAACCATGGAATGCCCACTCACCTTCTCCTTTTCCAAGCGATTATTGTCACAATTATCTCTTTTGTGATCATCTTCATGCCCACTCTTAGCACAGCCTACTGGATCCTTACAGCCATTTCTGCTCAGATGTATTTGATTATGTATATCTTTATGTTTATTGCTGCTATTCGTCTTAGGTATTCTCATCCCCATGTCCCCCGTGTCTATCGGATCCCCCACCCCCACAAAGGAATTTGGCTTGTCTCTAGCCTCGGAATGATCGCCTCAGTTTTTGGGATAGCAATTGGCTTTGTCCCCCCTTCTCAGCTTGAAACAGGAAGTCATCTGGTTTACGATGGGTTATTAATAATCGGCCTTCTAGTTATGACCACAATCCCTCTGGTTATCTACCAATTTAAGAAACCCTCCTGGGTTATCAAACCTGATGAAGAATGACAACACCCCTAGCTGAAGAACTCAGACCTCAAACCTTTAATGAAGTCGTCGGCCAAGACCCTCTTGTAGGGGAAGCTGGCCTTCTCACAAAAATCATCGAAAAAGGAAAACCGCTATCAATACTATTATGGGGACCACCTGGATGTGGAAAAACAACGATTGCCCGCCTCTATGCAAAAGCCTTTGACCGCCCTTTTATCCCCTTTACCGGAGTGATGAATGGGATTGCTGATATTAAAAAAGCGATCCAAGATGCAAAATCCCGGCCCCTTATTAGTAGAAACCCCATTTTCTTTGTCGATGAAATCCACCGCTTTAATAAAGCCCAGCAAGATGTTTTCCTCCCTTGCATTGAAGATGGAACAATTATCCTTATCGGAGCCACCACAGAAAACCCCTCATTCACCATTAATAACGCTCTCCTCTCCCGCCTCCGTGTCCTCACTTTAGAAAACCTTTCTCCAGAAGCCCTCTTAAAAATCATAGCCCGATTTGAAAAACAATCTGGGGAAATCACTCTTACTGGTGATGCAAAAAATGCCCTGATTGGATTTTCCCATGGCGATGGACGCCATCTCCTTAATGCTCTTGAAAATTTGCAAACCCTCCAAGACGGGGAAATCGATTTAGAAACACTCTGTACCCTCACCCTAAAAAAACCTGCCGCTTACGATCGCCATGATGATCACCACTTTAACCTCATTTCAGCCCTTCATAAGTCAGTCCGTGGCTCCGATCCAGATGCCGCCATCTACTACTTTGCTCGGATGCTTGAAGGAGGAGAGGATCCTAACTATTTAGCAAGACGCCTCGTCCGGATGGCAATCGAAGATATTGCCCTTGCCGATCCGCAGGCCCTCCAAATCACACTGACAGCTTGGCAAACCTACGAAAGATTGGGATCACCAGAAGGAGAACTAGCCCTCGCACAAGCAACTATCTATCTCGCCCTCGCCCCCAAAAGTAATGCCACCTATACTGCTCTTAAAAAAGCACAAAAATCTGCCGAAGAAACCTCCCATCTAAATCCCCCAAAAGCAATCCTTAATGCTCCCACAAAACTGATGAAGCAAGAAGGGTACGGGAAAGGGTACCAATATGATCACGAACTCCTCCATGCCTTTTCTGGGCAAAATTATTTTCCCGATGAAATGCCCCGCGCCTCATTTTATGAACCAGTTTCTCGTGGCTTCGAAAGAGAAATGGAAAAACGTCTCTCATTTTTTAAAAAGCTCCGTGAAAAAAAGTTGCATTAAAAAATTTTCTATTTTAGTTTAATGTTTTTATTGTCAAATGTGAGAACGATGAAAAAGTTCCTATTGCTTTTACTCCCTTTCGCAGCTTACGCAAGTGTGTCTGACATGTTAGGAGACTATACCCCTAATGACATTCCCCCTCCTTCACCCATACAAAAAGTTCAAAGCCCATGTGAAATTGCTCCTCTTTCAGGGAATAGTGTTGATATCGTCGCAGATGTAGAATTTCTTTGGTGGTACTCCAATGTCACCAACCTTTCTTATGGGATAAAACGTGAGGTTATCCCTATTGAGAGTGAAGTTGCTCCAGGATCAAGGATACTTGCTCCTTTAGCGACTATCAATACAGCAAATACAACACTTGGTACTGAGTTTTATACTTCAACATGGTTTCCTGGCACTGGTAGGTTCGCGGGGGGTATATAATGGTCCCAGAAATTAGAGCCACTTGCTAAGCTTGTTTTCTCCCGATAA
>CBEWFH010000234.1:0-2221 GCA_965555895.1 uncultured Simkaniaceae bacterium | reverse complement strand
TGGGGTCATTTGAATTGGGATTTATGCTCTCTTCCTTTATGTCTTTTGATAAGAAGAAGGATAAATTTTAGACGTTTTCCATCCAGAGTTCATTTTTGCAACACTACCGGCCTTATCCGCGCCGAAAATCTCGAGCAAGCGATCCATATTGCTAACTCCACCCTATATGGGCTCACCTCAGGAATCCAATCCCTTGACAGACGGGAACAGAAAAAATGGCAACATCTTATCATTGCCAATAACTGCTATGTCAATCGGAGTATTACCGGAGCAATCGTCCGACGCCAAGCCTTCGGCGGGACAAAAAACAGCTCCTTTAGTCACGGCTCCAAAGCGGGGGGCCCCAATTACCTCACTCAATTTATGCATGCAAAATAAATAGGAATTCCCAAGGAAAAATTTCCCATCAGTAGTTGGGTAAATAACCTCACTACCTACCTTGAAAAATTTGATCTTACCTCTGAAGAATCTTGGAGTTTAGTATGCAAGCATCTCGAGCTACGCCTATCATTGGCAACAATTTAGACGGGACAAAGACCGATCAAAAATTATTGGGGAAGATAACTTCTTCCGCTACCTCCCCCACAAAAAATGATCTTCCGGATCACCCCTGAAGATAACCCCCTCGACTATCTCCGCGTCTTTGCCGCAGCGCTCACTACAGAAACCCCCCTCGAAATCAGTTCGGAAAAAAGTCAAGACGCCAAAGTGCGCCAAGGAAACTGGGGAGCCCTTCTTCCCATCTTTAACATCATCGAAGAAGATGAAAAACACTTCATTCAGCGGATGGAGCAAGCCCATGTCAAACGAGTCCGCATGCTTAGAGCTCCTTCACCAACGCTTAAAAAAGCTGCTGCTGAAATCGGTACCTATATCGATCATGCCCCAGTCCTTGCCAACGGTCGGGTCGAGCTCCTCCACTACCTCCGCGAGATGTCCCTCTCTATCTCCTATCACCGCTACGGCAACCTCGGTCTCCGCGAAGGAAAGCTCCGCCGCCCCATTCTCTAATTAACTTTTAATAGCCTTAAATAAAAGTTTTTAATATTCTTTACCTAAAAGTCAATTTATTTGGAGAATTTTATGTCAAATCAGCTAGGGACAAACCATGCTATATATCATCCGGTTGTAAAGTGTATTTTATATAATATACTATCGTTTAAGAATTCTGAATATTTTAATGGGGTGAGTCCTAAAGCCCTTACCATTGCTAATGGATCTTCGAGTATTGACTGTTCTACAGACGGGGCTTTAAAAAGCATAGTATCTTCAGTTCTCCTTAATTCAGCCGTAGGTTTTTTCATGGAGAGATATTGGTATAAATCAACAAAGCCTTTAACTCCTTTGCTCCAGAAAAATATTATAAAATCTTCTTGCTTATACCTTCCAGCAGCGATCGTAAAGATAGCTTTCTTTTCTATAGCTCATCGATTAGAAAATAAGACAAACGGCAAACCAAGAATGGACACAAAAATAGGAAAGAGAGTGGAGCGAACAATCTATATTATTTCGACCCTGACACTCTCAGTTTTTGTCATGCCCCGGCTTTATAGTAAACTCAAAGGGAAAACCTATAATATTAACACCACCGGAATGGTTAAGTACTTTGCTATACAAGTGGTCATCCATGTCACAATTGCTGAATGCTTCGCCTATCATGGTAATCTAATGAGAGACTCTCTAAAAAATAACCCTAACCCATGGATTGATTATTTCTTAAACTCTGGGGGTAACCTATTTAACCTAGGATATGGCCTTGAAAGATCACTCCTTAAAAGGCTTCAACCTTGTAGCATTCAAATTGCAAATAATGAGAGAGCTAAACACTGGCTCGCCTATTACAATAAACACACGGAGGACTTTTCTGGGCTCACTAATATTGAAGCCCCTCTATTTGCAAAATTCATTATATTTGGATTAGAAGACGTACCCCCTCTCACTAACGAGCACCTTGCAACACTTACTCCTGCTGACATTCAAATTGACAATCTTGAGCATGCGCAAGCTTGGTTCGTCTATTACAATGACCACACGGAGGACTTTTCAGAATGCGCCGAGCTTAAAGACCATCTAACTGAAAAATTCACTCAATTTAATTTAGTCATTGTACCGCCTTCTCTTGAACCTTCGTCGAGTAATTAACCTCTTAAGAGTACTAGCCTTCCTGAGAGAGATATTGTCAAATGTTGTGTCTGAGCTTCTAAGCGCATCCTCGATTTTT
>CBEWFH010000233.1:0-2233 GCA_965555895.1 uncultured Simkaniaceae bacterium | reverse complement strand
CGATTATAAAAAAGGGCAGAATCTCATGAATCATTTTTTAAGTAAACACTCTCAATTTCCTTGCTTGCAGCTGTCATTATTACCTCCTTAGGTTTTGTAAAAAGGAGAATTTATCAAATAAAAAATTTATTAGGAATTATATTTTTTCTTGAGATCCCGAAGGAAGGGTTCGATTTTTTTCCGCTGCTTGGGGTCGATCCGATCAATGAAAAGGACTCCATTGATATGATCATTTTCGTGCATGATATTGCGAGCACGCCATACGGTTACTCTTTCTGTAAAGATTTTGCCGTCAAGATCCATCGCCTCAACATCAATCTCTAATGGGCGGGTCACCTCTTCATAAACTCCGGGAATAGAGAGGCACCCCTCGCCGTGGGTATTCAGTGTTGTAGAGGGATTGGAAAACTTTGGGTTGATGTAGATTTTAGGAGGACAAAGAATGGGCCACCCTTCTCCATCTGCCCCATTGTCATAGCGGGAAACAAACATCCGGACGAAGTAGCCAATTTGTGGAGCGGCAAGCCCTGCTCCATCTTTTTCAAGGACCGTTTCAATAAGATCTTGGGCTATTTGTTTGATCTCATCGGTAATTTCTGTGACCTCATCACACTTCTTTCGAAGTCCTTGATGACCATAGTAAAGGAAATCCTTAATCACTTTTAGCCCCCAGAAATCTCTTCTATATTGACGTTGAGAGAAGTTTTTGTCCGTCCAATTGCAGAAGTCCAAAGAGAGAGGACTAAGCAGGCAATGAGAAAAATTCCAGCTAAATAGGCGGTAAATTTTTTGAGTACTGAGGCAGTCGATGTTCCAAAGAGTGAATCTCCACTATCGCCACCAAAAGAAGCGCCAAGGCCTAAGCTTTTACTCTCTTGAATCAAGATCACAAAACAAAGAAGGGCACTTAGTGCAATAAATAAAAATAAAAAAATGTAAAAAAGGGTTGTCATGGTTGTCTATTCCTCAGCATATTTAATAATTTTAGCAAATGCTTCCACTTCTAGGGAAGCTCCTCCAACGAGGGCTCCATCGATATCGGGCTCAACCATAAGGGCTGCCGTGTTTTCAGGTTTAACAGATCCTCCATAAAGGAGAGGGATCCTCTCAGCTATCTCATCTCCCCACTTCTCTTTAACAAAGGTACGGATCAGATGATGAGTCTCCTGAGCGATATCGGGAGTTGCAGTCTTTCCTGTTCCAATTGCCCAAACAGGCTCATAAGCAATGACTAGATTTTCAAGCTCTTTTGTTGAAAAATCTTTCAGTGCTTCTCCAAGTTGGCGGGTAAGGACTTTTTCAGTCATCTCTTTGTCTCGCTCTTCTTGACTTTCTCCTATACATAAGATGGGGAGGAGATCTTCTTGAAGGGCCCATTTCACCTTTCGGTGGATCATATTATCATCTTCATGAAAATGGGCGCGCCTTTCTGAATGTCCTAAGATGACAAAAGAGATTTCTCCCTCTTTGAGCATCACCGAAGAAATTTCTCCGGTATAAGCCCCTTTTGAAAATTCACTCATATTCTGCGCGCCAATATTTAAATAACTTTTTTCGGCCTCTTTTACAGCAGCCTCAAGGGAAGTGAAGGGGGGAGCTATCCCAATAAAAGAGGTTGTCTCCCCTATCTTGGGAAGGAGCTCTTGCACAAAAGTAGCAGTGTCCCCTGCCCCCATGTGCATCTTCCAATTTCCTATAATAAAACGTTGCCGCATTTCTCATCCGTTGATATCCTGGTCCAGGATAACATAATTATTAGAAATTTTCAAACCTTGAATTTTCTCAATGAATGATCTAATATTTGCTCATATGAAAATCTTGACCGTCACCGAACTAACTTTGGCTATTAAACGGAAACTAGAGCCCCACTTTTGCCATCTACAGGTGGAGGGAGAGGTGACCAACCTCCGAGTACAAGTATCAGGTCATTTATATTTTACTTTGAAGGATCAGGGGTCTCAAATATCTGCTGTCCTTTTTAAAGGAAGTGCTAGAAATGTTTCTCGCCTTCCAAAAGCTGGCGATCAGGTGGTCGTTAAGGGGGAACTTAGCCTTTATCCCCCCCGGGGAAGTTATCAAATTATTGTTCGCGGGCTTGAACATGCTGGGGTAGGAGAGCTCCTCCTTAAACTCCATAAACTTAAAGAAGAATTAAAAAACCGTGGATGGCTATCTCAGGAGCATAAGAAACCCCTGCCAAACTACCCCAAGAAAATTGGTGTGGTCACTAGCC
>CBEWFH010000232.1:0-2243 GCA_965555895.1 uncultured Simkaniaceae bacterium | reverse complement strand
AGGGTAAAAGTTAAAAACCCTAACAAAACTCCTGAAGAGCAGAGAGAACTTATCAATAAAGAACTCGAAATCACTTCAATGATAAAGAAAAAACAGCTTGCTCGTCGTATTCGCCCTTGGATGGTCGAAGAAGCAAATAAAACAATAAACCCTCTTCTCCAAGGAATTGTGGAAAATGATAGCGAAGCGATTCATGAAGGGCTAAGACTTTCTGATGATATCCATACTCAATCAAAGAAAAAGAAGATCGTCCATATCTTGGGAATTATTGTTCTAGCTTTTGCAGCAGCATCTTTAATAGCTATAATGGTGACTTGCCCATCCTTTATCCCCTTCTTTCTTGCAGAGGTTGCACTGACTTTGTCTTTAGTGAGAGCTGGAATTTTCTCAGGAAGATTGGACTCACGAGGATGGACATTTGAACCCAAAAGATTGGTTCCCGCTTTCCTCCAGAAGAAAATCTTTTCAAACCCTCCAACAACTCCAGAAATTCGCCATAAATACCAGAGAAGTTTGGCCCCTGAAAAAGAGAGGGTAAAACTTATCCATACTCCATGTTTAGATTTTAAGAAGCGAGGGTTTAAAGCTCAACCTCCGATTAATCGTGATCCTACTCTTCAGACGCATTACATATACGTTTAATTCCTTGAATAATCCCATACCTGACCCCATGCTTTTCAAGCTCATCAAGCCCTGCAATCGTTGTCCCTCCAGGTGAACATATTTGATAGCGGAGTGACTGGGTGGTATTTCCCTCCACCTGGAGAAGATCGATCGATCCTTCCATTGTTTTGAGGACAAAGTCTTGAGCAACTTCTGCCTTTATTCCCATACTAATTCCTGCTTCTACCATCGCTTCAATAATGAGATAAATAACAGCAGGGTTTGATCCGGTAAGGGCTGTAAAAGCATTCATGTGGGGCTCATCGATCCAAGTTATTGTTCCTAACCCTTTTAAAGTATCATTGACTTTGTCTTTAGTTTTCTGATCGATTTCGGGTTCATCGGCAACACCAATCATCCCTTTCTTGCAGAGGAGAGGGAGGTTTGCCATTACACAAAAAGGGGTTCCATTAGTAAAGCTTTCACGGAGTGTTTTTAGAGAGACACCCCCAAGGATACTCAGAAGAAGGGTCTCTTTTTTCATAAGAGGATCGAGCTCTTCCGCAACAATTTCGAGGTGTTTTGGTTTGACTGCAAGGATGATCACCTCTGCAAAATCAGTAAGCTCTTCCAAAGATTTGCAATGCTTTCCTCCTATTTCTTTAGAGAAAGATGCGAGTTTTTTTTGACTCCGGCTATAGAGAGCCACTTCGTGATTTTCCTTGATGATTCGAGCCATAGCACTTCCCATTACTCCTAGGCCAATAATCCCCACTTTCATCTTCAATTCCTTGCTTTGAATAATCGGTCTTGTTAAATTTCCATCTCTTATGGATGACTCTAAAACTACATATCCTTTTCGCAAAGCCTTTTTTTTATTCCTCTTGGCAGGAGTTTCTTATTTTTTTTTCGATAAAGATGTTCTCCCCTTCATTGGAAAGACCTATAAACCCCTTTTCAAGGCTTTTACCTTTTTGATTTTTCCACCCCTTCATTTGGCCATTTGGATCGGAGCTTTTATCATCGCTCGCCTTAAAAAAAGTCTATGGACCCTCCCCCTATTTGAGATTGTAGCCGCTCAATGTCTTACTGTTGCCTTTGCTAGGATCTTTAAGGTAGTTTTTGGTAGGGCTCGCCCTGACATTTTTCTAAAGAAAGGGGTCTATGGATTTTATGGATTTGAGTGGAACCATCACTATCACTCCTTCCCCTCCGGACATACACTTACAGCTTTTACTCTTGCTACATCTCTCTCCCTTATTTTTCCAAGATTCCGCTACTATTTTTACTTTTTTGCAGCCCTGTTCTCTTTAAGTCGCCCCCTTCTCCTTGACCATTACGTCAGTGACGTAATTGGAACAGCCGCGATTGGGATAGGTATTGCAAGCTTCGTTCACATCATGATCAAAAAAGTTACCAGGAGTGCACTTCATGAGACAGTCTGATTACCCTATAGAGCCCCTAATCCTCAACCGGTGGTCACCTCGGGCCATGTCTTGAAGAATCCTTATGCAATGGTGAATTGATCTCCCTCTTTGAAGCAGCTAGATGGGCTCCCTCTTCGTTTAATGCGCAACCATGGCGTTTGGCACTGGTAGGTTCGCGGGGGGGCACTTTATTATAATAAATAATGTACTCTC
>CBEWFH010000231.1:0-2255 GCA_965555895.1 uncultured Simkaniaceae bacterium | reverse complement strand
GAAGAAAGTCTTCTCTAGAGTTAAAGCGCGTAAGCTCATAAAACTCAGTTTCTATCGTTGCGTGTATGCTTTCAACATCACCATTAGCATTGCAATTCCCAGGAGGGATATAGATATGCTCTGCTCCCAAAGCCTAAACCGCTTTTCTAAAGCGATTATTTTCAGTTTTTCTCGTTGTCCCAGAAAACTCTACTCCATTGTCTGTTTGTACTTTCGGTATCCCAGGAAAATTAGGAACAATTTTTCTCATGACATGTTTCATCATCATCTCCGCGTGTAGCTCGGAAATCTCGTTTGCAAAACCTAAAAAAAGCATCCCTGATTTTACATCTCTTATTGTGTATTGGAAACGAGGGAGATTAAGCTTCATCATCGCCTCCCAATAGGGGGGAATGTCTGTAAGATACTTTATATCCATTTGGACCTTCTCAAATGCTTTATAGCGAGCTTTTATTCCCTGTAGGTCGTTCTTCTTTTGATGTTTCCTCCCCTTTTTTTCACTAATCCGTGATCTTTGATAATCCTCTGGATCGCTCCTCCTGAGGATTCCAAGCCAAAAAAATCTTTGGTCCTTTTTGGCCCATAACAGGGGGCCATTGTCCGAATCTTTATAACTTCAGCCTCTGACTCTTTTGAAGTTTTGTGGGGAATATGGTTCGGGCCACTTCTTCTGTCTAACAGCCCATCATTCCCTTCCTCTTGAAACCGTCGGAGCCACAGTCTAACCGTATTTTTAGACATGGTATAGCGCTTAGCTGTGGGGTTAATTCAGCCTCCTATACAACGGTTTTTCTTAGAGAAAAAATTTTTGTTTTACTGGTGTGTCTCATAAAACTGGTATAAAATTTGAGTCCCAAGGTTCCTCCTATTTTTGAAAAGGGACTTTCAATATTAGGAATCGTTGTGCTCTTTTTGTTTGTAAAGTTATTTTTCTAAAATATTCTTTAAACTTTCTAATTTACTTTTCAAAGCTTTAAACATTCTATTGCTTATACAGGGAATCTGATTCAAGTGTAGGGGGTCAAGGTATACCTGTGCTTTTCCGGCAATGTTTCACTTTGGGGTTGACAGGGCGAAGCAAAAAATGCTATAATTATGTGCTCCAGCAAATCATTATTATTAACTTTTGAGGGGTTATTCTGATGAGTGTCGTTTATCTACCGCCTAATGGATATAATTTTTTTCCTATACTAATTGATTTAGAAAAAAATGGTAACGTTTTGTTTGAAATGCCACGTTCATGGAAAGATAAACAAATAAGAGGTGAGTCACTCGAAAAAACATCAGAAATTTGTATAAGGCGTTTTTATCAAATCTTTAAAGCTTGCCCTTGCCCAAAATGGGTGCTCTCTCATATACATAATATATGCAAAGAAGATAGTTTGCAAACAAACCAACCATACCAGCATAAATTAAATCGTGCATTCAATGAAATATTTTTTAACAATTCCGAGTCTGGGTCGATATATAGAGAATATGCGAGCTTCTTTCGAAAAAATAATCTCGAACTAAGTTTTTACTCTATTCATAACGGTTTTCTATCGTTTAAATTTTATAATGCATCTACACAAAATAAAGAGATTTTTATTCTTAAATCGGACCATAAATTTTTATTGAATCAAGGAACAAATATTTATATAGTTTGTGAGTCTGTTCAATTATTATTATACAAGGTTATTTTAAGGGCAAATCCAGGTAGTGAAGATGCCTCCCCAAAAGACACCGATCATGAAGAGGCAGAGATCTCCGAAAGGTTAAAAAAATTACTACACATTGTATTTGATTTGAAAAAAACATGTGATCAATCTTTCCACATACCTTCTTTTCAGGTGTATGCTAATTTAAAAACTGAAATTGAATCCGCTCAAGTTAAATCAGAGGCTATTAAGGAGGTGCAACAAAAAACTATGAGTAAGTTTGCTGCTGCGTTTTTTGATTTTAATGAGTTTTCTTCAACCACTTTGAATCGTGTTATTACATCTTATGTTATGGATATCGAGAAGAGAATTCCTTCACTTAGAGATTTATCAATAAGGACAACTTTAAAGCATATAAATCGAATAAGTGATATAAGATACTTACCCTTTCTTCCTAAAGGGATACAGGAAGATCTCTTCCTGAGATATTAAGCAATACTTTTGCTGATTAGATCTGAATAATGATTATTCAGATCTATGTCTTAGTCTCAAAAAACGTTTGTTTGATCTTCCCCCGAAAAAGAGGACAGTTATGATATAGACTTCTCGAACCTAAAG
>CBEWFH010000230.1:0-2286 GCA_965555895.1 uncultured Simkaniaceae bacterium | reverse complement strand
ACCCTAGCATATAGTTAATACCGTTTCCAAAAAATAACATGATAAATTGAGCTTGATCTTTTCAGTTAAAATTTGATTTTCGATCTCGCTAACCATCATTCGGAAATGGTATAATGTTGAACCTTCAAGAAGATCTTAATGAGTTTCCCGAGTTATTACTTTGGAGTATTAATCTCTTTGGGCGGTCAGGCGGCGGCGCTCTCGCTTAATGAGTGGAAGCTCCCCCCCTTTCGCCACCTCTTCCATTTCGCAAGTGAGCGAAGGGAGATCAATTTTAAATCCTTCGATAAACTTATGCCCCCACTCTTTCTTTTGAGTAAGCGAGACCTCTTGAGCAAGATTGAGGGGAATGGTTTTTTTCTCCTCATAAAAAAGGGCAACTGTCGCAGGAGTTAGTTTCCTCTTCCAAAGTTTCTTAAATGAAGGAAGATCGGCAACACCCTCTAAGTTTTCAAAGAGACTTTTTCGACAAAGAGCAAGGATAAAAGGCTGCTCAGCCCCTTTTGCACCGAGCTGGTAAGCATAGATTCCATCACTGATAGGAATCGCTGTAGGAAGAGCTGTTTGTTCATTCATTTCTAGCGAAATGAAAAAATGATCGGCATGGACTTTTTCCATTGCCGCTATTGCATCATGGAAACGGACTTTTTCTTCAAAGATCAATTGATCGCTTCCAATCACTACATAAGGAGAAGCATGGAGCCTGCTTTCTAGAACTTTGGTAATGAGAGTGGGATAGTCATTCCCTGGATAATCACAAACGTTAAGAAAATGAACGGTATGAAATTCATTTTGCAAATTGAGATAGGCCCTTTGAAACTCATGGTCACTCCCTTTATAAAGGACATAGACTTCGTTGATATCTCTTGCTTTAGAAAAGAGTGATTCTATGCATGCATAGAGATGGAGAGGACTATCCTCTGAAAAGAGAATCAAATCACTTTTATACCGATATAGGGAAGGGCTATTTAGAGAAAGAGAGAGGTGAGATAGGGTAGGATAAGAAGGGAGTGAACGGAGATGGGATTCAACAGCAACAACTTTTTGAAGGTGGAGTTTATTATCCACTTTCTCATTTGTTGCATTTTTTACATAGCTCACTTCATCCATAAAAAGGATATGCTTAGGCCCCATTTCAAGTAGGGGGATTTGAATGGACAAATTTAGACAATCATCAATAAACTTCCCTGCATATAAAAAGTCTTGGAGTTTGATCTCTTGGAAAAAGCCTGCATAAAAAGTGACTAGAGAAGAAAGGGTTTTCTTCTCTTTTTGCCGAAAGGCTTTTTCGGTAAAAATACTGTCTGAAAAAGATTCCCCCTCCACAACTTTATAGTCGGGATGGGAAATCGTCCGGGAATAGGTCATCCACACATCGGGATTTGCGTACGCGCAGTTAAGATGGTCAAAAACATTTTCATGGGAAAGCCAATCTTTTCCCTCAATGATTGCAACCACTTCATGGGAATCACATTTTCCAATCACATTATAAAGAACTTCAAGGATGGGCTTTCTTTCATCATAGCGGATCAGCTCAAGTTTTTTCCCTATGCTCATCTCCTTAACTTTTTCATAAGTCCCATCTGTCGAACCATTATCAATATAGATGGCGCGATAGTGGGGATAGGTTTGATCAAAGATAGAGTAGAGATTTCTTTCAACATCTAAGATATTATTTTCTCCAAGAACAACGGCAACTACCATTTGATCTTCTAAAATGGGGTGCAATGCTTTTAGATCTTTCTGCAAATGATTTTCTGAAGTCTTTTTAGGAAGATTAGCAATCATTCCAAAATGATTTTTCAGTCCATAATAGCTCGACGCAAGTATCGTTATTAAAAATAAAAATAAGAATGGCTTTTTCATAATAATTCTCCAATATAGATAAAGTGTATAGCGCTTAAAGCCGTTTTTTAGCAATCTAATCAGCAATGTTTAGTTATTTTATTTTCCTATTTTTTGGATATCAGAGCGTTAGCAAAAAAAGGTTGAAGTCTTGTGATTTTTTGTTGCTGAAAGAAAGGAAGGGTGATAGTGTTACGCCGAAAAAAAAAGCCACACTTTTCCTGTGGAAAAGATTGTCGATAACTTTGGAAGAATTGCATGTCTCTTGAAACAAAAGAAGATACTTGGACTGACTTTCTGTCCTTTATGAAACGTCTCTGCTCTAAAGCAGAATTTGCAAACTGGATTGCCCCTATAGAATATATGGGAAATTCTGATCCCATTACACTCCAAGTTCCTAATGTATTTGTCCAAGAATATCTCCTCGATAATTATAAAGAA
>CBEWFH010000229.1:0-2289 GCA_965555895.1 uncultured Simkaniaceae bacterium | reverse complement strand
TTTTCATTACCTGTTAACTCCTCTTTAGGTTCGAGAAGTCTATATCATAACTGTCTTCTTTTTCGGGGGAAGATCAATGGTCCTTAACAAGGATGTTGATAACTATGATATACAAGAGCGGGCAGAAATTCTTAGCTATCTTCCCACTTGCGATGGGGAAAAAGTCTTAGAGCTTGCCTCTGGAATTGACCGTTTTACTGGAAGCCTTGCTGAAAAAGCATCTCATGTAGATTCTATTGACTATGCTCCCCACTTTCTTTAAAAAAATAAAGAGACACAAAAATCTCACCACCATCACTTACAGGTGCAAGAATGCGATCGATCTTGATTACCCCAACGAGAATCCTTCGATCTTATTTTTATCAATTGGCTCTTTCTCTATTTAACCGATCAAGAGCTCTTAATTTTATTTGAACGTCTCCGTAGCTGGTTCAAGGTTGGAGGCCATCTCTTTTTCCGTGAGTCTTGTTTCCACGATATTCGAAACTATGAAAGGGAAGATTACACCGCGATATATCGGTTCGATTTTGAGTATACAGCCGTTGCTAAAAATTTATTTACCGTCGTTGATTTTGGAATGGTTGAAACCTATGTCAGACTTCGAAACCTCACCAATCAATACTATTGGCTCTGTCAAAAAAAGAGCTAACCCTTCACAATTTTATCCATGTCTATTTGGAAACGGTATCCCGCCCTTTATGTAGCCCTCCTTGTTTTGATTGGAGCTTCTAGCGCCTTTTTTCTCCCCTTCATCGCGTTTGTTATCTTCTTTAAAAAGCGCCTCTTTTGGATCATTCCACTCCTTGTCCTTCTCTACGTCAAACTCCTCTACCCCACCCTTCCCAAAGAAGATGTCGGCCGCGCCCATTTTCATATCGAAGAAATCAAAAGACATCCCGGCCCCGTTAAAACAACCCTTGTCTACATCGGAACCATCAAAACCTTTGAAGGAGAAAAAGGAACATATCGCCACCTCCCCGCTCGTCTCTACCTCCCCCTCAACTCAAAACGCCACCCTGCAAATACCGACTACCTCATCGATGGTACCCTCACTAAAATATCCCTTGGCTCTTATATCTTAAAACCTACTAGAAAAAGTTCCTGGATCCCTCTTGAAAAAACCAAAAGTTTAGCAGAGTGGCGCCACACAAAAAAACTGGGCGTCAAGAAGTGGATCAAAACCCGCTTTAAAGATAAAAAAGTGGCAACACTTCTTACGGCCCTTGCCACCGGTAATTTAGAGAGTCGCTTCCTCGCCTACAAATTTAACGCCGTCGGCCTCCAACATCTCCTCGCCATTTCTGGTTTTCACTTTGCCCTCCTCTCTTTTTTCCTCGCCTTTATCTTAAAACGGTTTCTCCCAGAAAAAGTTCTTGCTCTCTCCCTCATCATCCTTCTCGGCTCCTACTTCTTTTATATGGGAAGTGCCCCCTCCATTAGTCGCGCCTGGATAGGAGTTCTTATCTACCTCATCGGTCTTTTCTTTCATTTTCGCCCAACACCTCTAAACGCCATCGGCGTCGCTCTCCTTTCAGCACTCCTCTTTGATCCCCTAGTTATCACCCACATTGGTTTTCAACTAAGCTTCGGCGCCACCTTCGGTATCCTCCTCTTCTACCGCCCCATCGAAATCCATCTCCAAAAGTTCTTCCCAAAACGTCCTTATCCTCTCCTTCTAACAATGCCACGGGCTGATCAATGTGGCTATCTCCTCTGTACCTACCTCCGCTCCACCCTCTCCCTTCAAGGAGCCGTTCTCACATTCACCCTTCCTCTCCTCCTCTTTCATTTCGGAACTTTTCCCATCGCCTCCCTATTCTATAACCTCTTCGTTCCCCTCCTCTTCTCCATCCTCTTTGCCCTCTTTCTCCTCCACCTTGATTTCCTAACTGCCCCATATGCCTCTTTCCTATGCACCCTCATCGAAAATGCCCCAAAAAAACTTCTCTTCCATATCTCTCCAACACAGACTCTCGCTCTAGCCCTTCCCTTTGCTCTCTATATCGCCATAAAAAAAAGACCCAACCTAAAAAGTTGGATCCCTATTAAAAGACTACTCATGATGAAAATAGATTAGCCTTTCTTCTCACTAAAAGGAGAGTTGGGTGAATAAAATGCGATGAGTGGAATAATGTGAAATGCTGAGATCAAAGCCCCTGCTTTCCATGGCATATAGGGAAGTTGACCACCTACTTTCTCAATTGTCTTTCGAATAGTATATTAGACTTGTTGCATAATAAAAGATGAAGCAGTTAGTTCCCCTCAACTTTTATCGCTCACCTTCGACTT
>CBEWFH010000228.1:0-2303 GCA_965555895.1 uncultured Simkaniaceae bacterium | reverse complement strand
AGTTGTGGAGGAGCACCCATCGATATCGTGAGGAAATATATCGAGAGTCAAAAAAACTCCAACATGAGGAAAGCTCTTTATATCCTCCACCTCAAGGAAGAGGTTTTACGGCGAAATTTGGATAAAAAACCTTATAGATAGGCTTAGCCTCTGTAATATAACTTTCATGATCAGGCTTTAACTTCTCTTGAAGAGCTTTAAAATGGAAGACATTCTTGAAAAGATTTTGCAAATTAAAGCGATCATGATCGGTTAATGTAATGCCAGGGAAAAATTGGGGGCGTTCATAACTAGCAATGATGGTGGCAAATATTTGTGGAGGGCCACGATAGGTTTCATTAGAAGCATTCATCACCCCCCACTGTCCTAAGCAGTAACCATCAAAGTAGCTCCCACTCATCAAAGTTCCGATTGTTGAAAAAAGAAGATAGATAAACTGCTGGAAGGGATAGACAAAAAAATGCTCGTGAGAAATTTCCCAAAAATCTTTTTGGGTAAGTTCCCTTTTTACTGATAAGAAAATAATGTGGGCTATACCAACGATGACATCTATAACACTTGTGAAGGGGATGCTAAAATGGCGAATTGCATAAACCTTATACCGCCTGTCATCAATGACTGGGAGGTAACTATCTAGTATCTTAAATGTTGACGGAAGAACTTTTACCATGGGTAAGATAATAAATGCTTACCATTAAAATGAAAAGATCCCTTTTGTTTTTTTTCTCCTCTACATAAACTGAGAAAATGGCAGAGAAATTTAAAACCAAGATTAAAATCGCACCCAATTCTAAAGAATCAGAAATGATGGTTCTCGGATGTATGCTGACAAAAGTAAACAGTCTCAATGTTTCTGCAGATGCTTTGCAGGCGCAAGATTTTTATTATACTGAACATCAAATTGTCTTTGATGTTTTGAAAGGTCTTTTCAAAAGTGATAAGCCTGCCGACATTCACCTGGTTGCCGAAGAATTAAAGCGGATTGCAAAACTCGATCATATTGGAGGAGTAGGTTATTTAACAACCCTTGCGCAGTATGCGGGAACCTCTGCTTATATCGAAGAGTATGTCAATCTCATTAAAAATAAATCGATCCTTAGACGGATGATTTATGCGGCGCAAGAAATCGAAAAAGGGGCTTTAGAAGAACCTGGAGATGTCCATGGGGCACTCGATGATGCCCAGGCAACGTTCTTTGCAATTTCCCAAGCAACAAATTCTAAGGCCGGAAAACATATTAAAGATATCCTCTCTGGCGTCGTCGCAGAATCGGGACTCCCCTATCTAAAAGAACTTGAAGAAAGGCAAGAGACCTTCCTAGAAAAAGGAGCTGACGCACTTAGCTTTACAGGAATTCCGACTGGCTTTACAGATCTTGACAAAACAATCAATGGCCTTGCTCCTTCCAATTTAATCATTTTAGCTGGCCGACCCGGAATGGGTAAAACAGCTTTTGCCCTTAACGTTGCAGAGCATATTGCCTTTAAACATCAAATGCCTGTGGGGATTTTCTCACTTGAAATGAGCTCTGAGCAGCTCCTTCATCGGATGATTTGTTCTCAAGCTGAGGTAGACTCGAGTAAGATTCAAACGGGCTCTTTAAACGGTAGCGAATTTCAACGCGTTGTTGGCACGGTGAACAAAATGCAAAAAGCTCCCATGATTATCGATGATCAACCTGGCCTTAAAATCACTGATCTGCGCGCGCGCGCGCGGAGAATGAAAGAGGCTCACGACATTCAATTCCTCGTGATCGACTACTTGCAACTCCTTTCTGGATCAAGCAATCATTATGGAAGTGATAACAGGCAAGGGGAAATCTCGGAAATTTCACGGATGCTTAAAAACTTAGCAAGGGAATTGAACATCCCAATCCTTTGCGGCTCGCAGCTTTCGCGGAAAGTTGAGGAAAGGACGGGGCACCGCCCGATGATGTCTGATCTCCGTGAATCGGGAGCAATTGAGCAAGATGCCGACATCGTCATGTTCCTCCTTCGCCGCGAATACTACGACCCCTATGATAAACCGGGTCTTGCAGAGGTGATTGTCGGGAAAAACCGTCACGGAAAAGTGGGGAATATTGAAGTGGCCTACCGGAAGGAATTTGCACAATTTGCAAATTACACTCCAATCGATGAAAGTTCTATTGAAGATAATTCCGAAGCCTTCGAATCTTTCTCTCCTAACAGCTAAAGATATGCACCAAGATTTTTTCTGCCTCGTTATTTTTACTTAGATCTCAAAAAAGAGGTTTCTGTAGAAAAAAATGTTTATGTTTTTTAGACTCAACTTGAAATTTTATA
>CBEWFH010000227.1:0-2310 GCA_965555895.1 uncultured Simkaniaceae bacterium | reverse complement strand
AAAAAATCGAGGATGCGCTTAGAAGCTCAGACACAACATTTGACAATATCTCCCATCTTACGTTTATCCCCCTTAACAGAGAGCTCATCAACTTCAGCGAGTTTTTCCTTCATTTCTTGAAGTTGTTTATTGAGCATTTCCATAGCCTTCTCAAAACGAATGTCATAGAATATATGAAGATTCCCCCTTACCTTCATTATAAGGAGAAAACAGGTATGTTCAAAGAAAATTTTTTATTCCTCGGCGCGGAGAACTTCCATGAAGGCATTTTGAGGGATATTAACCTTGCCGATCTCTTTCATTTTTTTCTTTCCTTTCTTCTGCTTCTCCCAGAGTTTCCGCTTCCGGGTGATATCTCCTCCGTAGCACTTAGCGGTGACATTCTTGGAGAGAGCTGAGATGGTTTCACGAGCAATGATTTTCCCACCAATGACGGCTTGAACCGCTACTTTAAATTGTTGGCGGGGAATGACATCTTTAAGCTTCTTGCAAATGGCTCTCCCTTTTGCTTCAGCCTTAGAGGTATGGACAAGGCAAGAGAAGGCGTCGACGGCTTCATCATGAACCTTGATTTCAAGCTTAATAATGGAGCCGATATCATGTTTATCAAATTCATAGTCAAAAGAACCATATCCTTTTGTGACTGATTTGAGCTTATCGTTGAAATCGGTAATGATTTCATTCATGGGGAAGCGGAAGGTAAGAAGGAGGCGATTTTCCCCCATCGATTCAGTTTTTTCGAGTATCCCTCTCTTATCAATTCCAAGGGCCATAATGGCACCTAAATAATCTGAAGGGGCCATAATGTGTGAGACAACCCACGGCTCTTCAATAAAACTTATGCTTGCTGGATCGGGGTAATGGGCTGGGTTATCAATAAGCTTTTCATCTCCATTGGAAAGGGTCACCTTATAGACAACACTCGGAGCTGTTGTAATGATATCGAGATCAAATTCTCGCTGTAATCTTTCAAAAGTGATTTCTAGATGGAGAAGACCGAGGAATCCGCAACGAAAACCAAAGCCAAGGGCTAAACTACTCTCTTGTTCTACATGAAGAGCTGAATCATTGAGCTGCAATTTTGCCAAGGCATCGCGAACATTTTCATACTCCGATGAATCAATCGGGTAAATTCCTGCGTAAACAACGGGCTTAATTAACTTAAACCCTGGAAGGGGGGTAGAAATTCCTCCCCGAAAAGTTGTAATTGTATCCCCAACTTTGACATCAGAGGTTTTTTTTATGTTTGCAACCAAATAGCCTACTTCTCCGGGGCGCAATATATCGATCTGTTTTTCATCAGGAGAAAAAATACCCACTTCAAGAACCTCAAAGCTCTTGTCTGTTGCCATCATCTTAATTTGGGTTCCTTTCTTGATCTCTCCGCTCACTATACGGACATAAATCATTACTCCTCTATAAGGATCATAGTGGGAATCAAAAACTAAAGCGGAGAGGAGGTCATCCTTAGGAGGCTTCGGTGAAGGAATATCGACAATGATCCGCTCCAAAATTTCACCGATTCCTTCCCCTGTTTTAGCTGAACACATCACGGCATTTTGTGCTTCAAGACCAATTACCTCTTCAATCTGGGTCTTCACTTCGTCTGGATTTGATGCTGGCAAATCAATTTTATTTAAAATAGGAACGATTTCTAGGTTTCGATCAATCGCTAAATGGACGTTTGCAAGAGTTTGAGCTTGGACTCCCTGCGCTGCATCGACAATGAGAAGAGCCCCTTCGCAAGCCGATAGTGAGCGCGAGACTTCATAGGAGAAGTCAACATGGCCAGGAGTATCAATAAAGTTAAATTGGTAGGTATTTCCATCCTTCGCATCGTAATACATTGTGACCGGACGGGCCTTAATTGTGATTCCTCGCTCCCGTTCGAGCTCCATATTATCAAGAAGCTGTTCTTGCATTTCTCTTTCAGGAACAGTTTCCGTGATTTGGAGCAATCGGTCAGAGATCGTCGATTTACCATGATCAATATGAGCAATGATCGAAAAGTTGCGGATGTACTTGGGGTCGTAATTGAATGCCATGAACCTATCTTACTATAAGAGATTTTAGAGTTTTGATATCTTTTCCTCCAGAATTCGAGATTTCTTTTTGCATACCCTACTTAAGAAAGTAGGGCAAAAAGAAATCTCGAATTCTGGAGGAAAAGATATCAAAATATGATATTTATAAGTAGGTATAATGCTCCCCAAAATTTAGACAGGTGTGTTTAGGAGAATAAGCTGTCTCGGATATTATGGTGGTCCCAGAAGTCAAGACCAAAATTCGCAAAAGTTAAGCTTGTTTTTT
>CBEWFH010000226.1:0-2330 GCA_965555895.1 uncultured Simkaniaceae bacterium | reverse complement strand
TTCAGATTTTCCTGCCCCTTTGGACTTGGAGACCCAAGCCTTCTCCCCATAAATGAACGGTATTTTCTCGGGGGAGAAACAACCGTTCGGGGTTATAAACCTTACATTTTAGGACCACATTTCAAAAAAACTAGCGGATCAGAAAAAGATGATCCTAAAGGGGGGGTTTCCTCTACCCTCCTCTCTATCGAGTATAATCAGACGATCTTCAAGATGCTAGACCTCTTCACCTTTGTCGATGGGGGATCGATCTCTACCAAGAGATTTGATATTCCAGACCTAAGGATGAGTTATGGTGGAGGTGCCCGTATAGAGCTAGGAAATCGGGTCCCTATTACAATCGGAGTTGGTTTCCCAATCAACCCTCAGGCACGACTAACAAAGATTAAAACTAATCCTGATGGTTCGCAACGGAAAGTATATAAGAAAAATGAAGATCGGAAAACTTTCTTTATCTCTATGGGAGGACAATTTTAGAGTCTATAAAACCCCTATTCTGCTATGATTAAACACAAGTTAAAAAATGTCTTAAGGAGACTATTCATGAAAAAACGACAGGTTTTCATCCTACTTACCACACTCTTCTGTCTTTCCTCTATAAAGAGTTATGCTGAGGAAATTCCCTATGGAATTGTCAATTTTAATAACTGCGTCACTGAGTCCCATTATGGTAAACAAGAGCAGGAATCTTTCGAAAAACTTCGTGAACAGATGACCTCTCTAATGTCAGATATCGAGAAGCAATTAAATGAGATCGCGACTAAATTTAATGACCCAGAGTTCGTTGATAGCCTCTCTCCAGAAGCTGAGCAAGAGATGAAAGCCCGCTTCCAAACGCTTAATGAAGAGCTTAATCGTTACCAAAATCAGTACATGCAAGTCATGCAACAAGCAAATATGAAGCTGATGCAGACAATGAACAACCATGTTTCAAAAGCATCAGAAATCATCGCTAAGAAAAGAAAACTCCCTATGGTTGTTAGAGAGGAAGCTTGCTTCTTCTACAACCCTTCGTTTGATATCACTCCATCTATCATTGATGAGATGGATAAAAGCTTTAGCAAAGAGTCAAAAGCTCAAGCACCAGCTGTAGATCAAACGAAAAAGTAGGATAGACTGATGACCAAACATTTTTCCTTAGGTGAGCTCTCAGCGATCACCGAAACAGAGCTTGTTGGCGATCCAGAATTAAAAATTTGTAGTGTTGACAATTTAGAATCGGCATCTGAAAAAGATGCCTCTTTTTTAGCAAATCCCAAGTACAGTGAGGCAATGAAACAGTCGAATGCAGGTGTTATTTGTATCGATCGTAAAACAGAGCCCGTTCAAGGAAAAAATTTCCTCATCTCAGATAACCCTTCACGAACTTTTCAGCTCATTGCAGAAAAAATCGTTGCATCCAGCCATCAAAAGTCTGGGTTTATAGGGATCCACCCCTCAGCTGTTGTCCATGAATCAGCGGTCATTGGAAAAGATGTCTTCATTGGACCTAATTCCGTTATTGATGCCCATGCAGAAATTGGTGATAGAACGCAGATTTACCCCAATACCTACGTTGGAGTTTCTACAAAAGTAGGGGAAGACTGTATCCTTTACCCTAACAGCTCAGTTAGAGAGCGGTGCATTCTGGAAAATAGGGTTATACTGCAGTCTGGAGCTATTATCGGCTCTTGCGGCTATGGTTATACCACAGATCTCGAAACAGGGTGCCACACCAAGCTAGAACAGCTTGGAAAAGTCGTTTTAGAAGATGATGTTGAAATCGGTGCCAATACAACGATCGATCGAGCCCGTTTTAAAGAAACCCTTATTAAAAAAGGGACTAAAATCGATAACCTCGTTCAAATCGCCCATAATGTAGAGATTGGTGAAAATAATATCATTGTATCTCAGACAGGGATTGCAGGGTCAACTAAGCTTGGTAACAATGTCTTCGTTGGCGGTCAAGCTGGAATTGTTGGTCATGTATCGATTACTGATAATGTTAAAATCGCCACCCGCGGCGGTGTCAGTAAATCGATCACAGAACCGGGAATTTATGGTGGAGGACCTGTCTCCCCCATGCCTGAGTTTAATAAAAGACAAGTACTTCTAAGAAAGATTGGTACTTTTGTTAAAGATCTAGCAGATCTCAAAAAAAGAATCGAGAAGCTCGATAGCATCATAAAAAAAATGCATTAGCCTGAGGTTCTTTCTTCGTATAATGAACTCATTCAATCCCATTTTTTAATCGCCCTTTCAACTCCGAAGTGCAACATTTGAAGCTTCCCTACTAAGATGATTAAACACCCCCTCTGGTGTCGAAAAGTCAAGCACTTTTCTGGATCTAT
>CBEWFH010000225.1:0-2331 GCA_965555895.1 uncultured Simkaniaceae bacterium | reverse complement strand
TAGTCTGAAAAATTGGGACCACAGTAGTTTCAACTAAAAGTGGGGCAACCTCGAAAAAACAGCCGAAAAGGCCCGAACTGATATAGCTGCTAAACGCCCAGTTATCTAAAAGAAGGGTCTAATCATGATCGCCAGATTCATCAACTGAAAACGACAACCTAAGAATCTTTGAGCGGCGAAGAGTGCGGATCCCTATTTTCCAATCGTAAGCAGTAAAATCATGGGTCAATAGTTGCGATGGGCGATTGCCCCGACTAATGTGCCCCAAAAGAATCCCTTCCCCTTCTCCGATTTCAAATGAGAGAGTTAGAGTTTTAGTAGCTGTGTGTATTGTCACAAGATCGCCAAGTTTAAAGACGGTCCCTTTTTCTCCATTGATACGGATCTCTGTATCGGGATGGTAGTCAGTATAAAAAGAGATCTCCATCCCCTTTTTTTCTTCTGGCTTTTCTTCTGGATAAACGAAAACATTATCTTTAAGGGTCATCTTCTTCTCTTGGCAGATAAGGGTATGGAGGTGCTCCCCTTCTTGCCATACTTTGCGGTAGAGGTGAAATCCTTTGCCAAGGGGCTTTGGGGTAATGTGGGAAATCTTTGGAAAATCGGTGATCTGATCGTGGGGAAAAACTAGGGAAGCATGAAGGTGGACGGGATGGGGTTTTAAGATGCGGGGAGAGGATCCCATGAAAAGATCGAAGAGGGTTGTTTCAATCTCCTCTTTTCGTTGCCTCTCATCGCCAAAGGGGCCAACATAAAGTTGCATGTTGGGGTCCCAATAAGGGGCGAGAGAATCGAGTTTTTTATCGTGGCAAGTCAAGTGGAGGGCCATGAGTCCGGCTTCTCTAGAACTGGTAATCTCATCAGGGGGGAGTGGGAGTGTTAGGTTTTTACGGATCTCGGAGCGGAGGGGCTCTTCGATCACCCGATGGAAATGTTTGTCGATAAGGAAAAATGGGTACATGGTCCGGTATGATCCGTAGCCGGTGGGGTATTGATGTAGATAGATGGGAAAACGCCCATCTTCAAGACGGTACGCTAAAAGGTGTCTAACCCTTTCTTTTCCCTCTTGAACGTTATCACCAATGAGAGAGCGGAAAAGAGCTAAAATATAACAGAGGTTCTCAAAAAGAGGGATGGTATCTGTTGACCTTTCATCTTCATAGCAGTAATGGATAAGATTTGTTTGGGGACTGAGATAGTGGCGGCCAGCTTCAAGGGCTAGCTCGACGACTCTCCGCTTTTCGAGTGTTTCCATGAACCTATCCGTAAATATTGATCATTTTCGAATCGCCTCTTCAACTGCATCGATGATCCCCATTCGATCAGCAGGAGGAGCAATGATGTGAGCAATGTTTTGGAGGGCATCGGGAGCGCCATCCATTGCAATTCGGACATCACCTACTTTAAGGAGGGGAATATCGTTGTTATCATCACCCCCAGTGATAAGGGGGCGGTTTAATTGGTATTTCTCTATGAATTTGAGTGTAGCAATTCCTTTATCTGCATCCTTATGGGTAATGAGAATAAGATAAAGCTCGGGTGAGAAGGGATCTTTGATAACGCTGGTTTTTACCCCATCAATAGTGGTGAGCTTTTTATTAAAGGTCTCTACCATCTCTTTTGTTCCAATACACTTAATCAGGGGAAAGGTACTTTGCTCCTGAATGTCAAATGTCTTCATGGGTATCCAAGGAGTAGCGGAGAGCTTTTCAACTTGTTTAAGGTAATCTTGCATTTTCGGAGTGAAGCGATCGGGGCGGAAGTAACAAAGGTCTCCTTTGTCGTAGCCTGCATAGACAATAAAATCCCCTTCATATCCATGATAAAGCTTATCGAGAAACTCGACAACATCGATCTTCAGATAGGAGCGATCGACCCGCTTTTTACTGGGCATCTCTAAAAGATCAGCTCCATTTTGAACAGCTAGGAGATAGGGAAAGTTAAGTTTGGGAAGGGTCATTAGAGCAAAGGAAAGGGCTCTTCCTGTGACAAAAATAATTTGCCATCCTTCTTTATGAAGGTTCTCAAAATAGGTAGCCACACCATCGGGTATTAGGTGCTCCCGATTGGTGATGGTTCCATCAATATCTAGTGCAATTGTTCCTTTCTTCATAACTCTAATTATAGACAAAAAAAAGCTTTCTGCCCAGAATAAAGGTTAAGGGTTATTATGATGCGGCTACTCACACTTTTATTGATTCTTATGTTTACTCCCCTCCTGGCTGACGATCTCCTAAAGGAAGTAAAAAAACAAATTGAGCATAGTGACGATCACTCTCAAGAACCTCTTTCCGCTCAAAAAGGAGAAGAAGAGTGCCCTCATCCTTCAGG
>CBEWFH010000224.1:0-2337 GCA_965555895.1 uncultured Simkaniaceae bacterium | reverse complement strand
AGCCATCTCAACGTAGGAGGCACAAAATTAATCCCAAAAGAATGTGTAACTTTTCATAGCAGACCTGTCTAAGTGATATCATTTTAATTGGTGATCCAACACATTAATCGTCCGGTTAAGAACCGAGAGGATCCACTTATCATCAAGTGTTAACTCACCTAGCCCCTTCATCAACTCTGCGGAAGAAAGGGTTAGATTCATAAGGACAAAGCGGGAGCCATTCCACACCTTGTTTGTAAAATTCTTAAACTCCTCGAACTGCCGGTGGTCGAGATCGATCTGGGGGCTGTGGGTGGCACTCGCAGAAAGAGCCATCCGCATCGCATCAGCACCATAAGTATTGATGATCTCTATTGGGTCGATGACATTACCCTTAGATTTCGACATCTTTTCCCATTTTGATTGAACATCCGGGCCATCCTCTTCGTGGATAACGTAGGTGATTCCTCCACCCTTATTTTCTTTCCAGTAAGACTTTCCAAAGATCAGTCCTTGTAGTGAAGTTTCTGGGAAGGGGACATCACCTGTCACATACTCACCCATCATAATCATTCTGGCGACCCAGAAAAAGAGGATGTCATGTCCCGTCACCAAAACGGAGTTGGGATAAAACTTTTTCAGCTCATTTGTTTTGTGGGGCCACCCTAGGGAGCTAAAAGGCCACAGCGAAGAAGAGAACCAGGTATCCAAAACATCAGGATCCTGTGTCCATCCTTTCGGATCTTTTATTACCTCGGGAGGTTTTCCCTCTCCCTCAAAACAGATCACCTTACCCGATTCGTGATACCAGATTGGAATACGGTGTCCCCACCACAACTGCCTTGAAATGCACCAGTCGCGCAGATTTTCAATCCAATAGAAATAGGTATTCTCCCAATTTTTTGGGATGATCTTCACTTTATTTTTCTTAACCGCGTCGATGAGTTTTTGCTTGAATGGTTCCATTTTGATGAACCACTGCTTCGAAAGATAAGGTTCTATGATCGCTTTTGACCGGTAAGAAACTCCAATGCGATGAGTGTAAGGCTGAATCTTCTCTAAATGTCCCAGCTCTCCCATCCGCCGCACGATTCGGAGGCGAGCCTCCTCCATCGAAAGTCCCTCATACTCGAGACCATTTTCATTAAGGGTTCCATCAGCATTTAAAATGTTAATTAGTGGCAAGTTGTGCCGTTTACCAAGCTCCCAGTCATTCGGGTCATGAGCAGGAGTAATTTTTACCACCCCCGTTCCAAATTTAGGGTCAACATAGGTATCGGCAACAATGGGGAGTTTCCGCCCTACAATCGGTAAGATCACATTTTTACCAACCAGAGCTTTGTAGCGAGGATCTTTTGGAGAAACGGCAACCGCAACATCTCCAAGCATTGTCTCAGGTCTTGTCGTTGCAATTGTCAGGTGGCCTTCGCCTTTTTCGAATGGATAGTTAAAGTGCCAAAGCTTCGTATTTCTCTCCTCGTATTCCACCTCATCATCTGCTAAGGCCGTCTCAGTGACAGGATCCCAATTTACCAAGTAGTCGCCCCGGTAAATCAGCCCCTCGTCGAACATCTTCTTAAATAAAGTACGGACAGCAAAATTGGCATCTTTGTCCATCGTAAAACGTTTTCGCATCCAGTCGCAGGAACATCCCACTTTTTTCAGCTGGTCGATGATCCGCTTCTCAGATTTTTCTTTCCACTTCCAAACATACTCAAGAAACTCTTCACGCCCATAGTCAGCCCGCCGCTTTCCATGCTTTGCAATCAAATCTTTTTCAACAACGGTTTGCGTAGAAATCCCTGCATGGTCAAGACCAGGGACCCAAAGGACTTCATACCCCGCCATCCGCTTCCACCGGATTAAGACATCCTGCAGTGTGCTCACAAGAGCGTGACCCATATGAAGCACCCCCGTCACATTTGGCGGCGGCATTACAATACAGTAAGGTTCCTTATCAGAAAGGGGGTCGGCATGAAACAGTCCCTTCCATTCCCAGAAATAGTACCATTTCTCTTCAACAACGTTAGGGTTATAGGCTTTTGGTAATTCTTCATCCATACGAGGGGAATTTTAAAGGAATTCCCATGAGAAATCCAGATAAATATTCATATGTTGTCACTCGGGTTCTAACTTGAAGATTTCATGAAACATGGGGAAAAGGAGAGATTTAGTGGTATTTATGTTATTTTACGCTCTTAAAATTGACGTTTCTATCATTTTTATATACGCCCTTTCAACTCCGAAATGCAACATTTGAAGCTTCCCTACAGAGATGATTAAAGACCTCCTCTGGTGTCGAAAAGTCTAACACTTTTCTAGACCTATTGTTAAGCAAATTCTCAATCTCCTTTAAGC
>CBEWFH010000223.1:0-2375 GCA_965555895.1 uncultured Simkaniaceae bacterium | reverse complement strand
TCCTTTTTTTCATGTAGTATATCTTGTGGTGTTATTTGGATACAAGATGAAGACTCTACATATTTGCAATGTAAACTTTGAATGGGATCTGGGGGCAAACTCAAAGCTTGGGCTCAAAGAGTCCTTTATGGTCCATCCCAACTTTATGCAGTTTCAGTTTTTGCCTCTCCTTTACGGAAAAGAGGGGGATGGTGTGGTGGTAACCCACCCTCCCCCTATTAAAATAGGGAAGATGAATATCCATCTCTTTGATGAGAAGGTAACGGGATATGACAGAATCGAGACATGGGGGTGGTCAAAGCGGATCGAAGAATGGACCGATCTTCCCTACGAAGTTCCCCCATGCTTAAGAGAGGTCGCTTCTAAAAAATTCTCCTTTACCCATAGTCCTAAACTTCCAGGAGGAAAACTTTTGCACCATTCGCAGGAGGTAGAAAAGTGGATCGAAACAGGAAGTTATCCAAAGGTGTTGAAAACTTGCTATGGTTTTTCTGGCCGCGGACATTTCGTATTAAATAATAAGGATGAGTATTCCCGCGTTAAGGAAAGTGTTTTTAAGGAACTCGAGAAAGGCCACCCCTTGATTGGAGAACCTTGGGTTAAACGACAAATGGATTTTAGTACGCAATGGTTTTTAGGGGATGAGATTTCTTTTTTAGGAGCAACTATTTTAGAAAATAGTGAGAGTGGAACTTACAACAAAACGCTTATCGGAAAAGAGATCCCTTTTTTAGAAGAACAAAAAGAAAAGGCAAAAATCATTCTGAGAATTATGCAAGAGATGGGTTTTCGTGGTAACGTTGGAATCGATGCAATGGTTTATGACAACATACTCCACCCTATTGTCGAAATTAATCCTCGAAAAACAATGGGTTGGCTTGCACTGAAACTTGGGGAAAGTCTCTCATATGAAAATGGATCTGAAGGTGTTTTACCAACCTTTTTAATGGCAGGGAAAAAAATCCCGTTTCAGAAACAACTAAAGTTGTTATGATCCGTTGTTATGGACCTCTTTAAAATTACAGGTGGAAAACCTCTCGCAGGAAATGTCAAAGCAGCTGGGGCAAAAAATGCCATTACAAAAATGCTTGTCGCTTCTCTCCTTTCTGATAAAAAATGTACATTCACAAACGTTCCCAATATTTCTGAAGTAGAAACAACTCTTAATCTTTGCAAAGAGATTGGGATGGAAGCAAAGTGGGATCGAGAAGAGGGAAAGATAGAGGTGATTACTAAAGAGATCAAATCTACCTATGTCCCTTTGAACTTTTCCGGTACAAATCGAATTCCTATTTTGATGATGGGATCTCTCCTCGGAAGGACGAAAGAAAATATCATTGTTCCCACTGTTGGTGGTTGCAAAATCGGAAAACGTCCTGTTGATTTTCATGTGATGGCCCTCGAAAAACTTGGCGCCATTATTGAATACCGGACGATTAAAAATGAACAGGCCTACTTTGCCCATGCTCCCGAAGGGATGAAGGGGACGATCATTGAACTTCCCTATCCTTCAGTGATGGCAACTGAAAATGCGATCTTAGGAGCTTGCCGCGCTAAAGGGAAAACGGCAATTCATGGCGCCGCCATTGAACCAGAAGTGATCGACCTTATCCTCTTCTTACAAAAGCTCGGCGTTGTTATTTATGTCGATATCGATCGTTCGATTTATGTCCAAGAAACAACAACTTTTTATGAAGTCGAACATCAAGTGATTACTGATCGGATTGAAGCGGCAAGTTTTGGGATGGCAGCGATTGCTACAAAAGGAAAAGTATTTGTCGAAGGGGCTCAGCAAGCTCACATGATTACTTTCCTAAACAAACTTCGCCAAATCAATGGTGGTTTTGCTGTGAAGGAAAATGGAATAGAATTTTTCTATCAAGGACCTCTTATAGGGGGACTTCATCTACAAACCGATGTCCATCCTGGCTTTTTAACCGACTGGCAACAACCTTTTGTTGTCCTTCTCACTCAAGCACGAGGAAGTTCTGTTGTTCATGAAACGGTCTATGAAAACCGCTTTGGTTATATCGATACATTGATCGATATGAGTGCCCATGTAGAGCGCTTTACACAGTGTTTAGGGGATCGCCCCTGCCGCTTTGCCTCTCAAAATTACGAACATAGCCTCATTGTCAAAGGACCAACCAAGTTTGTAGGTCGGGATATTGCTGTCCCCGATCTAAGAGCCGGTTTTGCCTATGTGATGGCAGCTCTCCTTGCTCCTGAAGAAAGTACGCTTACAGGTCTTCCCTACCTCGACCGGGGATATGAAAATCTAGAGGGTAAACTTCAAGCTCTTGGCGCCAATATCGAACGGAAGATCGGAAGAGCACACGTCTGAACCCAGTCACAAGGAGACATCTCGTATGCCG
>CBEWFH010000222.1:0-2393 GCA_965555895.1 uncultured Simkaniaceae bacterium | reverse complement strand
AAAAATGACACTTATAAATATGCAGATATAAAGGTTTCTGATTTAGATTTAGACCAAGAGTCTACTTCTGCACTAAAAATAGAGGTGTTTGATTATACGAAAAGACAACAACATCAATTAATACCTTTTGAAACAAACAAAAATCTCCAGAAAGCAAATGAAAATCATAGCATCGATATGCTTATTCCTAGCAGAAGAAAGGAATTTGATAGATGGTTAGAAAGACAATGTACTAGAATTGCTGATGCCTTTATAGATGGATTTTTTAACAAACAGTTGGGAATTGGTGACGCGAACCGCTCCTTGAACCGCTTATGTAAAAGCGATTTATTCACAATATACCAAGATGATTTCCTCAATTCTGATCTAAAAAACACAGTCGATTGTAGATATGAATCAGCAAACAGACTCCGCAGGAAACTGCTTGTAAATCAATCCAGAAAAGTACCTGATGCCTATGAAAAAGAATGTCAATCTTCCTTAAGTACTAAGGAAGCCTTAATGCTATACAAGTTTGCCTCAGAAGAATCAAACAAAAACATAAATGATTTGTCTGAGTCTGATATTAAAAATGTTGAAGACAAGTTTTATGAATCACTAGAAAACAAAGCAAAGGAGCAGAGAGAGAAAATATACAACGATCTAATGACAGAAGGACCTCAAGCATCTGCTAGTCCTTCTAAGAAGAAGGTTCCTAAGAAGACTAAGAAGAAACAAACAAAAATCGCGCCTTCAGGTTCACACTCACCTACTGTTTTAGTAGATAATGACAAAATAGACATCAAAACCGAAGGAAAGGAACATAGCACATTAAGCAAAATGGTTTTCGGATTAAACAATGATTTTAGCATGAATTTTAGTTTACATCCTCGTGTTTCTAGATGGAGCAAACCTGGCCTAGATCATATAAAAAAATTTGGGCCATCTTATGAAGAGGCTAATAGAGACAGATTACAATATATGAAAAATTGTCATAATCTAGCTGGAATCGAACGAATCTTATCCAAAAAAGAATTAAAAGATAAATATAGTTTTGTTTATACTGTCAGAGATAATATCAGTGCAGAGGGTAGGGGGTTTTATGCTACTATGAATTACCCAAATGCCAACTCAGAGTCAGGTGTTATTTATGTTGCATTTAACAAAAAATCTTTTGTAATCTATCACTCTATGTTCGTACATGTATCGAAGAAGTTCTCTATAAAAGATCTGAAAAACATCGGGTGTGAAGGAGATTATGGGATGACTGAAGACGAGATCTCTGGTTGGGAGAATAATAGTAGGTTGTGTTTTGATCTTGACAAGGATGACAAAATCAGTATGCAAATAGGGAGAAAATCCAAGAATAGAGTCAGTTTTGTTTTTGAATCTTTGGATTTGGGGCGCCCTTTCAACAATGAAGTGTAACAAACAGATGAAATTTAAACTTGTCTGAAGATGGTAAAAAACTCCTGTGGTAATCGTAAGAAAACCAAGGAGGAAGGATGTCAAATGGATACCATCATCTAAACAGAGTCAAGAGATGTCAACTTCTACACATTAATGAAGCGAGGCGATTCTTTTGCATTAATTGCAAAGGAATTACAAGTTGATAGATCGACTATTCATCGCGAGATAAAACGAAACTGTGGAAAACGTGGATATCGCTATAAGCAAGCTCAAGATAAGACGTTAAAGGAGACTAAGAGCTAAGAGTTGCTTCCCCTGAACTAAACCCCACAGAACAGGTTTGGCAGGTCCTTCGAGACAATTTGGGTTGGCCAATCGCTGTTTTTTGAGGGATATGAGGCGATTATAGAGGCGTGCTGCGAGGCTTGGAATTGGTTTGTAAACATCCCCAGACCATATCCAAGCAGCTCTGTTCCAAGTCATGGGCGGTGATATATGATTTTATTTCATGGAAATGGTATTACCTACCATCAAATGCTCAAACGGAGTGGAATGGAAGGAGGTGATCATATGCAGATCAAGGAGGCAAAGGGAGGGTTTAAGCTGATCCGGCTCCTCAGCGACGCTAAAATTTATCCTTCTTATCGTCATTTTAATGCAGCTCTCGACGACGATCATGGATTTCCAATTCAACAGCTTTTTACAACAAAGGTATCAGATACAGGATCTCCGGACCCAATTTTATGGCCGCCTATGGGGGATGATCAATACCTGCAAACTGTGCCTCCAATTTTTTGCAACCTTTCTCCTTATTCAATTCTTAGGGCTCAGAAAGAGTCATTTTGTGGTTCCTAGCATTCTTTATTGGGGAATGCTATTCTCTTTCTTTTTACCCCCTCATTTGCCCTCATCACTTATGGGTCTTGGAATGGGTGTTCTCTCTCCAGAAAGAAAAGCTCCCTTACGCCTACTCTTGGGGACCTTTTTTCCTTTTCATCATATGG
>CBEWFH010000221.1:0-2456 GCA_965555895.1 uncultured Simkaniaceae bacterium | reverse complement strand
ATCAACTTGTAATTCCTTTGCAATTAATGCAAAAGAATCGCCTCGCTTCATTAATATGTAAAGTTGACATCTCTTGACTCTGTTTAGATGATGGTATCCTTTTGACATCCTTCCTCCTTGGTTTTCTTGCGATTACCACAGGAATTTTTACCATCTTCTGACAAGTTTAAATTTCATCTGTTTGCTGCACTTCATTGTCGAAAGGGCGCAGAAAAAAGCCCTTTATTGAGCAAACAATTATCTCTATATTAGTCATACAGATAGTCACTTTTCCTGTTTTTTGTCTGGATTTGAAAAATTCTTTTTACCTCTTCTAGAAAAGACTCTTGATACTGACGGAGAGAGACCAAATAAGGAAAGCTGCTTTGTTGGAGCCGTTGCTGAGTTTGTCGAAACACATCTTGAGGGATTCCGAGCTCTGGCACAAGCCTTCTATGATAAAAATCATGATATTTTGTCAGTCTTACAATGGAATGAGCTTCAATGGGGACTTTTTCTAGAAAAGGATCTCTCAGGTTTAGAAGAGATTTATAATAATAATCCCCAATCGATCAATGCCAAGGAGAACCCTCGCGGAAATAGGGTAGCATTTCTAGGAACCCCACTCGGGATCATCCTCGCCCTTAATAGAGACGACCTTAAGAAGTGGGTCTATGAAAAACAGGGTGAGGATAAAAAACTCGATCCCCGTATTGAATTTTTTTTTGCAAATACATTTATAAAAGAGTGTCCTCATCGACCATCCACTACTAAGGAGCCCCTCAAAAGAAGAGAGATAAGTTTCACTCAGTTATTTATGATCTTATTTTTCTTTGTGACACTAGCTTGTATCATAGATTATTACTCTGGAAAAAATCGCCCTTAATCATAAACGCTTTCTATGCAAGAATGGGCCTCTGGTCCATTCCACATAAAAGCGCCACAGATTTGACAAGCAAGAGGTTTATCGTGAAGAAGAGTTTGCTCTGATCCTTTAAAATCATTTAGTTTCGGGTAATAATAGATAATTCCTGCAACCAAAATAATGAAAGTAAATAGTGGGAAAATTGCACGTTTCATAGCCTTCTTCTATAGAGGAGAATCGACCTTGTCAAGCTCTATTTTCATATCATTTGCTTGAATCTCGCGAGGAATGCGATCGATCACTTCTAAAGTCTCTAATTCTAAAGAACCAGATGCTGCTCCCATCTCTTTAAACTTTCTTGCGGAAACTAAAACGCGCGATTCGAGTGAACCCACAGCTTTATTATAGGCATCAACAGAGCTAGCTAACGTTCGACCCACTTTGTTCCAGTGTTCTCCCATATCGGTGATCCGCTTGTAAAGTTCATGCCCTAACTTGCTCACCTCAACTGCATGAAGGGAGAGTTTTTCCTGTTTCCACCCATAAGCAATCGCCCTGAGAAGGCCAATTAGTGTTGTTGGGGTTGCAATGATCACCCCTTGCTCCACTCCTACCTCTATTAAGGAGGGATCATACTCTAAGGCAGAGCTAAAGAAGTTATCGGACGGAATGAACAAAACGACAAATTCCGGCGTCGGTTGAAAGCTTTGCCAGTAAGCTTTTTTCCCAAGGGCCATCACATGTTGTCGCACCTGGCGCGCGTGATGTTTCATCTTATCTTCTTTTACATCTTGATCATCAGCTTCAATCGCATCAAGGTAGGCTTCACATGGGGTTTTTGCATCAATAATCACCTGCTTATCACCGGGAAGGCGGACAATAACATCAGGACGCATCAGCCCCGACTCGGATGTTGCCTGTTCATAAAAATCGCAGTGGTTAACCATCCCCGCCAGTTCAACAACACGCTTGAGCTGCATCTCTCCCCAGCGTCCCCTTACAATCGGTTTGCGGAGAGCCTTTACCAAAGTAGAGGTCTCCTTCCGAAGCTCTTTCTCTGCATCGGTCATCATCTTGAGCTGCATTTTTAATGACTCTTGTTCCCCTTTCCGCTCCTTTTCAATCTCCTGCATCCCCTTATCGAGTTTGCTTAGTGATTCTTTCACCGGCTTGAGGACATTTTCAATCGATTCCTGCCTCTTCTCGAGATCCCCCTTTGCCCTCTCCTGAAACCTCCCAAGGGTTTCCTTCGCGAGTTGCAAAAATGAGGCATTACTCTTCTCAAGGGCATCACTGGAAAGAGCCTTAAAGGACTGCGAAAGTTTCTCTTGAGTAACATCAAGGAGTTCTAGTTTTTCTTCCATTGAGCGTTTCTGCTCAACTTCACGAGCTTTTAAATAAATACTTTCCTCCCGCACCTTCTGCCATTTTACATAAAAGAAAATGGCAAGAATTGCCGGAACTAGACCCATCAAATATTCCATGGCTCCATTAAAGCTTATGATCTGTTTAAAAACAATTGGATCATTCTTATAAATGAGCTATCAATAAAAAAAGGGTTCATCCGCATAACGCATACTTTTGAGCGTGGAGGTGATAAAGCCTGAGCTTA
>CBEWFH010000220.1:0-2458 GCA_965555895.1 uncultured Simkaniaceae bacterium | reverse complement strand
TTCAGACAAGTTTAAATTTCATCTGTTTGTTGCACTTCATTGTTGAAAGGGCGAAACTTAAAAAAAACCAGGAGCATTTATTTCTGCGACTTGGTGCGAAGCCATTGGAACTGTTTCTTAAATCGAAGATTGCCCTTTACGTTCCCATCCAGTATCATTAAGAAAAATATTATTTGAGGTTTTGTGATGGGAATACGTGTTGGTATCAATGGTTTTGGCCGGATTGGTCGCTCAGTTTTAAGATTAGCTTTTGAAAAGTTTAATGATATTGAAATTGTTGCTATCAACGACCTTGTCCCTGCACCCAATCTTGCCTATTTAGTAAAGTATGACTCAGTTCATGGCCGCTTTTCTCTTCCCATTGAATCAAATGATGAAGCGTTCATCATTGATGATAAGCACACTGTTCATGTTTTTTCAGAAAAAGACCCTTCAAAACTCCCTTGGAAAGATCTCAATATTGATTATGTCATTGAATCGACAGGACTCTTTACTGAGCTCGAAAAAGCTCAGATGCATCTTGCTGGTGGAGCCAAAAGGGTTATTATTTCAGCTCCTGCAAAAGGGGGAGTACCTACTTATGTGCTTGGGGTGAATCATGAAAAATACAACCCAGAAACCGATACAATTATTTCCAATGCCTCTTGTACCACAAACTGTCTAGCGCCGATTACAAAAGTACTTCTTGATAACTTTGGTATTGAAGAGGGATTAATGACAACTGTCCATGCCATGACCGCGACACAGCCTGTTCATGATGGACCATCAAAAAAAGATTTACGTGGCGGCCGCTCCGCCCTACTTAATATTATTCCCGCTTCGACAGGGGCAGCTAAGGCAGTAGCTCTCTGCCTCCCTAAAGTCAAGGGAAAGCTCACAGGGATGGCCTTTAGAGTCCCTGTTGCTGACGTCTCCGTAGTCGATTTAACAGTTAAGCTGACGAAATCGACCGATTATGATACATTATGCGCGAAGATGAAGTCGGAAGCAAATTCAAATTTAAAAGGAATACTTGGATATATTGATGAAGAAGTTGTCTCCTCAGATTTTATAGGAGATACTCATTCATCAATTTTTGATGCTCATGCCGGGATTGCCCTAAACGACAATTTTTTTAAGCTCATCTCTTGGTATGATAATGAAATTGGATATTCCTGCCGTTTGCTCGACTTGATCCGCTACATAGCGACAAAAGAATAACCCTTAACCTGGAACAGATTAGTGGATTTTACACGAGAACCCTTAGTAGAAACAGTTGTTACCCCGAAAGAGGGGTTTAAACTCATCATTCGTTCTTCAACCGGAAGAGCTCTAGAAGAATACTCAGTTGGAGCCGTAGAAGTCGTCGGATTCGGCAACTGTTACTTTTTCCGCTCCCTTGAAAAGCCCAAAGCTTTTCTCCTCCCTATGACTGAATATGAAGTAGTCGAGGCACGCGAGACCCGCACCGTCCTTAAAAAACCTCAAATCGAAAAATCGATTAAAATTGGTGGTGGTAGAAAAGCCTCTACCAATAGAGAAGAAGAAGACTCTTCAAAAGAGGGACCGAAAAAACGGTCACGAAAAAGACATTCACCCGATGAAAAGACTGAAGCGCCAAAGAGTGAAGAAAAGCCTTCTGTTAAACAAGAGGAAGCTCCTCTACCTCGTCGAACCCTTCTTCCCCCTCCAACAAGTCTTATTTCTGAGCAAATCGATCGCTATAAAAACTACCTTGCCGCACAAGGAGCCCTTCTTCCAGAAGATATGGAAGAGGCGAAAAATAAGGTAGAAGAAATTCCACATGCTGAAGAAGCTTCACCCCCATCTGATCCCTCTGAAGAGGTACCCCACGAAGACAAAGTCGTTGATATCAACGAGGAAGCTCACGTTCCTCCTGAAGATAAAATAGACGAATAGCAATTCGTTTTTTTTCCATAAAGGAGGAATCTTGATTCTTAAGGGTGTGAAAGGATAGAATAGTTCCTTTCACACCCTTTTTGCTCGGGTGGTGGAATTGGTAGACACAAGGGACTTAAAATCCCTTGGCTTCACGGCCGTGCGGGTTCGAGTCCCGCTCCGAGCACTCTTAATTATCAACTATTTGCATCTGTTTTCTAAAGATATAGAGCCAGGTGCTTTTCTAAAATGCTCCACAAATGCTCCAACCTATAACTAAAGGTAACTAGAGACTTGTGCTGTTACAAAGCGACATCTTCTCTGACAAACATTCTCTTGAATGGAGCATCAGTGGAGAATGTCTATATTTACAAAAACTTAAGTCTTTAGAAATGAATATAAATTAAAGCTTGAGCTAAGAGATATGGAATCCCTTGTTGCGATTTTTTATCTCTTCACGTATAGTCAAATTTTTTGAAACATTAGGATAATGTTATGGCAACGATTAAAAAAAGAATATCCAAAGGTGGGCACTGGTAGGTTCGCGGGGGGTAGCTAGTTAAACTCTAAATAATGCGGC
>CBEWFH010000219.1:0-2468 GCA_965555895.1 uncultured Simkaniaceae bacterium | reverse complement strand
AGGGTGAAATCCAGAAAAATAGATTATCCTATGCAGAGATGAAGGTTTTTGCAACACTATCCTTGGAACTCTCCTTTCCCCTCTTGATGGAAAAACACCTGCGAATTTGAACCTTCCCCATTTAGAAAAGCGGATCGCACAACCTGAAGTGAAAGAGATCATCTTAGCCCTCGATTCCACTTTAGAAGGAGATGCCACTTCACTTTTTCTTAAAGAACAATTCCAAAAAAATGGGATCGAAGTTTCCCGTTTAGCTTTGGGACTTCCTCTCGGAAGCTCTCTTGACTTTGATGATGAAGGAACACTGTCTCAAGCTTTTTCCGATCGCCAAAAATTCTAAATTGGTTGCTTTTATTTTTCTTCGTTTCCTATAATCTGCCAACTGTTCGCTTTCAAGAGAAGCATTCCTGCAGATAAAGTGGAGATAGCACGTTAGATTTCGCGTTATTTTCTCAGGAGCTGATCTCATGAATGGAGACAGTAAACTTATCGTTAATAGGAAGTATGTACGTAAATGAATAAAAGTATCCTCACCGCAATTGCCCCTCTTCTTCTCTTAGCAGCTCCAATGAAACCTATCTTTGCAGCAATGCCAGCCTCTGAAGTTTATGAAAATAAACGGGTGGGAAAAATCACCATTGTGATGGAAAACTTGCCACGTGGCGCTACTTTTAACCAAGACCGCGTCCTATCTAAGTTACGAACAAAAGCAGGAGACCCCTTTTCTCAACTTACCTTTGACCACGATCTTAAGACCCTCTCTGAAGACTATGACCATGCCATCCCTACGATGGAAACCGATCAAGGGGAAGTTAATATTACGATTAAGCTCTGGCAAAAGCCGATGATACGAGCTATTTCTTGGAGCGGCAACACCAAGGTAAAAACATGTTCGCTTCAAAGAGAACTTGGCATTAAAGCCCACGGCGTTTTCAACCGAGAAGAGTTCAATCGGTCCTTCACAAAAGTTAAAGAATATTACATGAAAAAGGGATATTTCGATGCGCAGCTCGAATATAAACTTATTCCTTACCCGAATACTAATGAAGTTGATGTTGAAATCACTATCCATGAAGGAAACTCAGGCCATATTAAGAAAATTTGCTTCAACGGGTTTAGCAAGAGAGATGAATCAGCTATTCTCGATCTTATGACGACGAAAAAGTACAACTTTTTTACGAGCTGGCTCACTGGAACAGGGAATTACCATGATGAGGCTCTTGAGCATGATAAACTTGTCATCGTAAACTATTTGCAAAATGATGGGTATGCCGATGCTCGCGTCAACATTCAAGTCAAAGAGAGTAAAGAAGGACGCCTAGAGATCTATCTCAATGCTGATAAAGGAGAGATCTACAAATTTGGGGCTATCAGCGTCACTGGAAATGAACTCTTAACCGAAGAGCAAATCGAAAAAGTCATGATCATCAAAGATGGATCGACCTTTTCTCCTGAAAAACTTCGTGATAGCATCGAAAATATCAAAGACCTCTACGGAAAAGATGGGTATATTGAAACCGATATCAACTACTCACTCCACCTATCAAGAACTGTCCCCGTCTACAATGTCGATATCCGAGTAACCGAGGGAGAACAATTTAAGATTGGGCTAATCCGAGTCCTTGGAAATTCATCAACCAATAAGAATGTCATCCTTAGAGAATCTCTTTTAGTTCCTGGCGAGGTCTTCGATTCCCGCCGTTTGAAAGTCACACAGATGCGCCTTGAAGCAATGGGATACTTCAAATCGGTCAATGTTTACCCCGTGAAAACACCTGAAGACCAAGAGCTCGGCGAAAACTACCGCGATGTCATTATTGAAGTAGAAGAGACCACAACAGGAAGTTTGAGCCTCTTCTTTGGATTCAGCACTATTGAAAACCTCTTTGGAGGCCTCGACCTTGCTGAGAACAACTTTGACCACCGGGGCCTAAATAAGTTTTGGAAAGGATTCTCAAATCTTAGAGGAGCTGGGGAATATGCTCATGCCCGCGTACAGATTGGTAAAAAACAACAAAGTTACACCGTTGCTTGGATGGACACCTACTTTAGAGATACTCTCTGGCGATTTGGAGTAGACCTCAACTACTCAAAAACAGGGATTCAAGCTGATGACTATCATGTGAATGCCTTTGGAGGTTCCCTCTTTGGAAGTTACCCTCTCACCTCGTATTGGACTTATGGGTGGAAGTTCCGTGTTAGAAACTCAATCACCCACATTCATGGTGTAGAAGTTGAGGAAGCCCAGAAAGAAAGACAAAATAGTGGTATTGTTGCAGGCATTGGAAGCTCCCTCTCTTTTGATTCCATTGATAACGCTTTTAAGCCTCATCGTGGATTCCGCTCGGTTTTTGAATTAGAGCTTGCTGGAGTCCGTCGCCACGATAATGATGATACTATGTTCCCCTTCTTTAAAGCTGGGTATCTCAATAACTACTACTATCCTGTATGGAGAAAAGGAACTTTAA
>CBEWFH010000218.1:0-2490 GCA_965555895.1 uncultured Simkaniaceae bacterium | reverse complement strand
GGTTATTCCTCTTACTCAATAGATTCAAAAATTTGTTTTAGTTTCCTGTGCCCTGGCAGGATCCCTGCTGAGGAAATGCTGGAGGCCGGTATAGCGGGTTCTGACGTTATCGGTCTTAACGGCAATGGCAAGGGCCTTCTTGGTGCCGAGGAGGATGACGAGCTTTTTACCTCGGGTGATTCCGGTATAAAGGAGATTCCGAAAGAGAAGTTTGAAGTGGGAGGTATGGATCGGGATGATGACGCAGGGGCACTCACTCCCTTGATATTTATGGATCGATACGGCGTAGGCAAGCATGAGCTCCTCGATATCTGAAAAGTCATACTGCACCTCTTTCCCATCGAAATTAACGACGAGCTCTTGGCTTTCTAAATCGATTAAAATGATCCGTCCGACATCACCATTATAGACCTTTTTGTCGTAGTTATTCCGGATTTGCATCACCTTATCGTAGAGATTAAAGTGGCGCCCCATCCGCTCAAGGGAAAGGGCTTGAAGGTTGAGTTTTTGTTGGAGGGCATGGTTGAGGTTGTCAGATCCGATAACCCCCTTTTTCATTGGGGAGAGAACTTGGATATCATCAATTGGATGAAAGGGGAATTTTTCGGGAATATGATGTTCGATTAAACTAATGATTTTAGAGAGGATCTCTTCAGGAGTTTCAACATTGAAAAAGACAAAGTCGCTCCCTTGTTCATGTTCGGTTTCGGGAAAATAACCGGCATTGATCCGGTGAGCATTAGCAACGATGCGCGATCCCTTCCCTTGGCGGAAGATGAACTTGAGGCGGGTCATCGGGATTATTTCGGAGTTGATCATATCTTTTAGGACATTTCCTGGGCCTACGCTGGGGAGTTGGTCGATATCACCGATAAAGATGACGCGCGTTTCATCGGGTATGGCCTTGAGGAGGCTATACATTAGAAGGGTATCGATCATACTTGCTTCGTCGATAATAAGGAGGCGTGCGGAGAGGGGATTGTCGCGGTTTCGTTTGAATCCCCCCTCTTTAAAATCCATCTCAAGGAGGCTATGAATTGTAAAGGCTTTTTTCCCGGTGATCTCGGTCATCCGTTTGGCGGCGCGCCCTGTTGGAGCGGCGAGGGTAATTTTATCGGTGACCCGCGAGGTAATTGATAGGATCGCGCGGGTGATGGTACTCTTTCCCGTTCCCGGCCCACCCGTGATGATATGGATCTTTTCTTCTAAGCTATTTTTGATTGCAACTTTTTGTTCTTTCGCAAAACGGATCCGGTGGTTTTCCTCAGCCCATTCAATTGCTTTATCGATGAGGACAGGGCGGATATTGCAGGGTGCTTCTTGAACCCGCTTGAGTTCCCTAGCGATACCCCACTCCGCATTATATAAGGGACGGATCCAGAGGTATGGAATACCTTCAAGTTCTTCCACCATGATGTACCCTTCCATCTCTAAGCTGCCAATCTGCTCAGCGATGAGTTTTCCATCAATTTCTAAGATCTTTTCCGCTTCAGGTATAAAACCCTCTTTAGGGAAACAGACATTTCCATCATTGCTCAGCTCCCACAGGACATGCTCGATCCCTGCCTTGATCCGGACAGGAGAGTCTTTAGCAATTCCTAAATTCTGTGCTAGCTCATCGGCAGACTTAAAGCCGATACCATAGATTTCTTTCGCTAGGGCATAAGGGTTTTCTTTGACCTTTTCGATACTCTCTTCGCCATACATTTTAAAAATCTTTTGAGCAAAGGAGGGACGGACTCGATGGGCCTGCAAAAAGATCATCACATTGCGTATCCCCTTTTTCTTGTTCCAACATTCTTCGATCTTTTCGACCCGTTTGGCCCCTAATCCCGGAATCTCTGTGAGACGGTGGGGAGTTTTATCAATAATCTCTAGAGTTTTTATCCCAAATTCTTGAACAATCCGTTCGGCATAAACGGGGCCGATCCCCTTCACCATCCCCGATTCTAAATATCTCTGTATTCCTAAAAGGTCGACCGGCACTGTCAATTCATAAGTTTCAATCTCAAACTGCCGTCCATGCCGTTGGTGATGTTTCCATATTCCCTTGCAATGGAGGGTCTCGCCAGGGTTAACCCCTGGAAGGGTTCCGACCACCGTTATGTGGTCCTGTTGCCTTGGCATTTTGAGCTTGGCGACAGTAAATCCCGTCTCCTCACTAGCAAAAACAATATGATCGATAAATCCACTGAGCTGATCCATAGCGGGTCATCTTACTTGAAATGGCCCTCTTTGAATAGGAAAATTTTAAGAGGATTTCAATTCAATTGAACTAAAATCTCTAGGTGAATATAATCATTTATTTCGTTGTTCCGGATTAGCTCAGTGGTAGAGCAGTAGACTGTTAATCTATTGGTCGCTGGTTCGAATCCAGCATCCGGAGATAGCCTCCCAATTTTGGGAGGCTTTTTTTTCTTTTACTAATGATAAGCGGCACTGGTAGCTTCGCGGGGGGGGCACTTTATTATAATAAATAATGTACTCTCT
>CBEWFH010000217.1:0-2500 GCA_965555895.1 uncultured Simkaniaceae bacterium | reverse complement strand
TCGCGATAAATAGTAGATCGATTCACTTCCAGCTCATTTGCAATTAAGGTGATAGTATCTCCTCTTCTCATTAAGGTATACAATTGGCATCTCTTGTCTTTGTTTAAGTGATGGTAGCCGTTTGACATATTTCCTCCTTGGGTTTTCTTACGATTACTATAGGAGGTTCTTTACCATCTTCAGACAAATTTGATTTTCATCGGTTTGTTGCACTTCGTTGTTGAAAGGGCTCTGGATTTAAAGAGTGGCATGATACGATTACTGAGTCATTTTCTCTACTTCCATCAGCTGTTCGTTATATAGCTTAAGGTTGTCATAGAGAGATTGTGAACGACGCATAAGGTCTGAAAAATCTTTTTGGAAACGATTTGTATCAAAAATTCTCTCCCGATCTGGACTGTTTTCTGCTCGATCAACAAGCATTGAAAGCCTTGACATTGAAGTATTGATGAGATCAACCTCTTTATTGAAGTAGTTGCGGAAGTTTTCTGGAGTATTAAGGGCGTTGAGCACAGTCGCTTGTTTGAGGCGGGTCCTTTGCCACTCTTTATTCAGATTAAAGAGGAAGCCGTAGTGGTTTACATCGTTCATCATCGTGTCTAGTTTACTTAATATCGCTGTCACGCGAAGGTAGGTATCCTCAGTAAAGAGCTTTCCAATGGTCCCTTGGCCCCGGGCAACACCATCCATCACATGTTCGAAGGCCTGGCTAGCTCCCTTAGCATTTTTAATGGTGATTCCTAGGTTATTAAAGACCTCATCATCGTTCATTTGATCAAAGGCGTAGTGAACGTCTCGCATCGCAGCAGAAAAATTCTGAACGCTAGATTTAACCTCTCCAATGAGGTTGCTCTTATTGACCTGCGAAAGGGTAATCGATGCCTCATACATTGCATCATCAAAAGATTGAATGGCAGCGCCAAGCTCTTGACCATTTTGATCGATCCAGGCGATCACTTTATCGAGAGTTTCTTCGACCTTATCAGAGAGTTGAGAAAGCTCATTAAAAGCACTTTCTAGAGGATCAACCGATTCAGCATATATGGGTATTTTGGCAGTAATCAGAGTCGGCTTTACTCCCTTAGGGGGGGAGCGGGGGATAATCGTAATGGATTTTTCACCCAAAAGTCCTGAGGTTTGGACAGTGATTTCGTCGGTGTTATAAACATGAACGCTTGAGTCGAGGTGGAGGATAAGTTGATAGAAGTAAACCTGTCCGAGTTCATCTGTAGGTTGTTCTCGTGCTTTGGGGATTTGGTCAATCGCAACAACTTCTCCTACCGGTTTACCGGCAAACATTACCCGAGTTCCTAGTGAAAGACCATTGACATTTGAAAACCGAACAATGAGCGTCTCTTTCCCGTCGCCCATACTTGGCTCAAGGAAGAGGATGATCCCCACAATAAGTGCGCAGGCAACCACCACAAATAGCCCTATGAGCATGTTTTTCATGTAATCAATCATGTGTTTTTTCTCCTAAACGTCCGGGGAGCCTCTGAAATGGTTTTCCTTAAAAACTCAATAATCGGGTCATCGATCTTCATAAACTTATCTGGCGTATCGATATACGCTATTTTTCCATCTTTGTGGAGGGCAAGACGATCTCCAACAAAAAGAGATGAAATAATGTCGTGGGTCACCACAATACTTGTCGCATTAAGCTCTTCCTGCGTTTTAACGATTAGCTCATTAATTTGCATTGCAGTAATCGGATCAAGCCCTGTTGTTGGCTCATCATACAATAAAAATTTTGGCCGGTAAACAATTAACCGAGCAAGGCCTGCCCGCTTTTTCATTCCTCCTGATAGGTCAGAAGGCATCATTTTTTGTGTCCCTTCTAAATCAACCATCCGAAGGGCTTCATCAACGCGATCACTAATTTCACTTTTCGAAAACTTTTCACCCGTCTCCAAATTCCCATGTTGCTTTAAGTAAAAGCTGGTATTTTCCTCGATGTTCATCGAATCAAAGAGGGCAGCTCCTTGAAAGAGCATACCCATGTGTTGAGTTGCTCGGTATCGCTTTTCTCCATGAAGATCAGAGACCCGAATGCCATCGATTTCGATATAGCCTCGATCAGCCTGAGCAATTCCAACAATATGCTTTAAAAGGACACTCTTACCCACTCCCGAACGTCCTAAAATAACAAGGGTTTCCCTCTGTTTTACACTCAGAGTGAGTCCTTTTAGAACCTCTTTTCCCTCATAGGCTTTCCATAGATCGTGGACTTCAATCATTTAAACCACCCCGTTGCATTTTCAAGCATATTAAGGCCAAGAGTGATCAAGAAGTTAGTAATGAGGATAAAGGTATAACAAACAACCACACTATTGGTAGTAGCGCGCCCTACCCCTTGAGCACCTCCTATGGTATGGAGCCCTCTAAAGCATGATATCGTCACAATCAAGATTCCAAAGACAAAAGCCTTAACAATCCCAATAAATAGATCAAAATTCGTGATGTAAATCGGCATAGGGTCAAAGTAAGTCGTTGGTGCCAT
>CBEWFH010000216.1:0-2502 GCA_965555895.1 uncultured Simkaniaceae bacterium | reverse complement strand
GGGAATGTATGTATACCGAATACTTTGGCCCAATTAATCGTGAAATATTAGAAGCTCTTGAATCTCCATCTCGTAAGCTGCAACAGGGGGGGCTTGTTGCATTTCCGACTGAAACCATCTATGGTCTTGGAGCCACGATATTAAACGAATCTGCTATAAAGCGTCTTTATCAAGTTAAATGCCGACTACAAGATCACTCGCTTCCCGTTCATGTTGCTAATATGGACCAACTAAAATTTATAGCAACAGAAATTCCTCCAGAGGCTTATATTTTGGCAAAGCATTTTTTGCCAGGACCACTTTGTCTGATCCTTAAGAAAGGCCCTAACTTATCTGATGTGATTACTGGTGGAAAAAAAACTGTTGCCGTCCGGATCCCTTCCGATCCCATTTCAAGGCGTCTTGTTGAATTAACAGGATGTCCCCTAGCCGTTCCTTCTGCAAATATTACTGGAAAGCCAAGTCCTACTAAGGCAAGCCATGTCCTTGAAGATTTTAATGGTCAGATTGAAGGAATAGTGGATGGAGGTGAAGTAGAGTATGGAATGGAATCAACGCTGCTTTCATTAGAAGATCCTCTTCGTCCCACAATTCTTCGATTTGGGGTAATTTCTCAAAAACAGATAGAAGATGTCCTCAACCGGAAGGTAATTGTTCATCCTTTAGCTTTTTCCATTAATAGCAACGGTTCATTTGGCAAGCTCCTTTCGGTAGTCCGCCTCTTTTCGTCATGGGATGAGATGAAAATTTACTTAAAGCTTAGCTCAAGAAGTAAGCGTTTAATTATGAGCAATGAAAGCTCCCAAATTCAAGGAGATCACTTTCATCTCAGTGGAAAAAATCTTTATGAAGGTCTCCGAATCGCTGATCACGATGGATATGCTGAAGTTCTTGTTCTTTGCAGTCCTGAGCTTAAGAAGAATATTCTTCTCATTAACAAATTAAAACAGATCGCTCGTACTTAGAGTGAGTTTTTAAGAGAGTTCTTCGGAAATTTCGTCTAGGACCTTAAAAAGGGGAACCTTTTTCTTGTGTCCATATTTAAGAAAATCTGAAAGGAGATGTTTTAGCGCCGATTCTGGATTGTCAGCTTTATAATTTTTTGCAGCATCTAGAAGGGTCGTTTCCCCAATAAACGGAGCTCCCCATGGAGTAGAAAGGGCAAAGTGGACAATATCTGCTTGTTCTTTGAGTCTTGAAATTTCTAAAGCATGGGTAGCATCGGCATCAAGCTTTTGAATATCTAAGGCGATTTTTTCAAGAAACTTAGGATCTTTAATCATTCCATCTTGGTTAAGAAGCATTTCCCAATCATCATGTAGAACTAGCAGATCTGCTCTAAGGTGAGATGTGATTTCTGTCTCATTTTGATTTTTCATAGTATTACGCTATCATTTGAGATGAGAAATGTCGTTCCAAAGTTTTAAAGCATGGACATTTTTTTCATAATCAAGAAGAGAAAGGGAGGCAGTTGATAGGGGAAAGCGGATTCCATTTGCAACAGGGAGCCCGAGCCAGCACATTGTTAAGAGGCGGGAAAAATGTCCACTTGAAAAAACGACGATTTTACCTTCTAGCCCTTCGAGTTTTTTTATGAATCGCTCAGCTCTTTTGACCACAGAATTTACCGATTCTCCTGCAGGAGCCCCATGTGTAAAGATATCCCAATCGGGAAGGGTTCCCCTAATTTCGTCCGACGTCATCCCTTCATAAGCACCATAATCCCATTCAAGAAGATCTTTATCGATTTGCGGGTCAAAGCCACAAATCGCACAGGTCTCTTTTGCTCGTTTCAAAGGGCTAGAATAAACATGGGAAAACTTTATCTGTTCCACCCGTCTTCCTAAGGAAGCAGCATGAGTTTCCCCCTTTTCAGTGAGGGGGATGTCGGTGAGCCCAGTATGTTTTCCATCGCGGGACCACTCAGTTTCACCATGTCGAATGATATAGACTTTTCTCACTGCGCTTCTTCGAATTCCTCTACTTCTAGATATTCCCAATCGTTATCAAGGAGGATCAAATCTGAGAAAAGTCCTTTTAAGGTATTCATGACACCGCCACCTGAATCACTAGGGTTCAAGATTCCTTCTAGCATGTTTTGGAGTCCCTCTTTGCTAAAGATATTGCGGAGAGTTTCCTGCATAATAATGTTCATGATTTGAGCTGTGGGGACCCCTCCCTCACTACTAATATTGGTCAGTTCTATCCTATCAATTGAGCGGAGTTTTTTATTTGCTTTCCCCCCAGTTTTGTAAGCAAGCTCAATCTGAAGATCGGTAATAACAAGCCTCTTGATAAGGACAGAAGTCGTTTCCCCTTTCGCCTTCGCTTTATCACTGTCATCTTTTGTTGTTTTGCTCATGTTATTCATGATGGTGGTCCAGTTTCCACTCTTGCTATTTGGAGAATCAAACTCAAGTCCCACGTAGAGATCATCCATTGTCATCTCATCGATCACAATTTTCTTATCAAAAAAACGGGTCAAAGGAACACTCATAGTCA
>CBEWFH010000215.1:0-2522 GCA_965555895.1 uncultured Simkaniaceae bacterium | reverse complement strand
GTTGTCGTGCTGCCATCTCCGTGAATCACATCGGTATCCAATAATTTGCTTAAAAACAACTGCTGCACGGAACCCACAAATATCCTTTCGAAACAGCCATCCCTATGCCAGCGTTGAAAGGTGCGAGTATGGTAGATTTCCAGTTTGCCAGATGCATCTTTTTCAATAGACTTGTTGCGTAATAAAAGATGAAGCAGTTAGTTTCCCTCAACTTTTATCGCTCACCTTCGACTTAAATGGAAATTCCAAAGGGCTGCACATAATAACGGCACTTTGTCCTCTATGGCCCAATTCTTATTTCTTATGGGAGTTTGCATACATCCATATCTTTTCATTTCTCCTATCGAATGTTCTACTGGCATTCTCAAGGAGCTAATCGCTTTATTGTTTAATATTTCCGACTGGGTGAGGTCTCTTTCCCCCTTTTTTCTTAGGGACATAAGAGCTTCCACTTGATCAGGAAGTAAGGAATGGATCCCTCTATATCCTTTATCAGCCCATATAGAATACCCCTTGGGAAAGGATGGGGCAATGGCTTCTTTTTTAAACAATTTCAGATCATGGAATCTTCCATTTCTCGTAGGTGAGATAAATCGGATCTTCTTACCCTCATCGACTATCAGGGTGTTTTTGCGTGTGTGCATCTTCTTTCCGTTATATCTAATATCTATAAGGACATCATGGACACCTCGAAAAACTTCCTGAAATTCTTCCATTGAGGAGATTTTTCTTTTGGGAAGGCTGAGGGTATGTCCCAGTCCCCTCTTCTTTTGATTTGCGGCATAGAAAAGTGCTTGTTCGAAGAAAATAACCAACTCATTAAATTGATGAATACTCACTCCTGCTTAAGGCTCTCATGGTTCGTTCTTCACGTTTAGCTCGTTTTAAAAGTCCTTCCATCATCTGCTCGTCTCTACATCTATTCGAAAAACTTTATCAGAAAGCCTTAAAGATTTAAATCGCAATAACTCTATTAATGGAAATTTAAACGCAATTTTGTGTTGCATTAATTGATGGCGGTACATTATGCTATCCTCGATGATGTATCCATTTGATTGAATGAAGTCGCACTGTAGCCTCCCCCCAGTCTACTGCTCTTAATTTTTTCAAGAACCAGATGCAAAGGAGAATTTAGATGGCTAGTTGTATTGAACCTATCGTTGGAACTTTTGGAGTAGATGCGTTATTAGCTGTAACCTCTCGAGGGTCCCCAATATTGGATAATAGAGTATATAAAGTAGCAAAAGAAGCATTTGAAAAAGTTCCGTTAATACTTAATGTGCTCATGAATCCTGAAAGCCCCATGTGCGACATTGACAGAGAAGCTTTGTTAGAAAAAATGAACAAATTAAGGATTCAATTGCAAATTAGAGCAGGCACTCCTGGACAGGTAACTTTTCTGGATTCTGCAAGTATTGAGTATTCACAGCCTGTCTTTCGTTCAGAGTTGCAAGAGTGTATTCTAAAAGTGTTGCATGAGGCAATTAAACCAGATCGGATTAAAGCAGTAGCTTTTGAAAACAAGCACATTACCCTGCTACACTCAAGTCAAACGCAAAACGGAGGGGCAAATCAGATTACTCCTGAAAATGAAGTTTCTCTTATACAAACCTATAAGTGTTTAACAGGAAAACGTTTTTCTCCTCCAGAAGATTGGGTCTGCAAAGACATTTCACAAATTATGCTTTTTGGCTCACAACCCACTAAATCTAAGCCAACATTTTTAATGGTGGTGCTACAATTTTTCGACCTTAAAGCTGGCGATCCATTCTTAGAAAATGTTAAAAAAGTGAGGGCTCATTATGCTGAAATTGGATTCCCTCCTCCAACAGATATCATAGATGTATATGGGAATATTCAAAAATTAAACGAAAAACTTTCAGGACATGACACCTTATTTCAAATTCCAGGGGTAACATTATCTGAACTAGAAAGCTTGAAGAAAACAGTAGAAAAAGCTAATAAAATCTTCCAAGAATTCAAAAATAAAAAAGGTCCAGAAGAACTCTGTCTTAGTGCTGAAATGTTTAAATCCGGTGAAGTCACTTTCATTGCCGTAGAGGGGAAGAAGAATGCTTATTCTCTTTTACGTGAAAGTGAATATGTTCAACTTTTAGCCAAGCATATACAAGAAAAATCTTCTGTCCATTTTCAAGAGGCACATTCACAAATAGACATGAAAAAAGTAGGTTAAGCTACATTCTTTCCACAAAATTTTTTATATAAGCTATTTAAGAAAAATCCTATCAAATGCTTCATGTATAGTATTAGTCATAGTATCAAGGGGACTGTTACAAACAAAAAATACATATTTGCCAGCTTTAGAATTTTACGAGCATACTCTCCTTGAAGGACATTTTTGATCATCGCTATGCGCATTTCTTCAATAATACCATTTCCATGAAATAAAATCATATCACCGCCCATGACCTGGAATAGAGCTGCTTGATATGGTCTTGGCTATTACATACACCTTTGTCTTACTTTAGCGGAATCGTTGCTGGAATAGCAGGACCTATCCT
>CBEWFH010000214.1:0-2540 GCA_965555895.1 uncultured Simkaniaceae bacterium | reverse complement strand
GAGGTTCTTACCATGGGATTTCGTGGTGAAGCATTGGCATCTATCGGAGCGGTTTCAAAACTAAAAATAACCACAACGGAGAAGAGTCAACCTCATGGATATGAGCTCTCTTGTGAGGGTGGGAAAATCTCTCCTATTCGTGTTGCTGCTCGGAGCCTCGGAACAATAATGGAGGTTCGCTCTCTCTTTTATAATGTTCCGGCGCGCTTGAAATTTCAAAAGTCTTCAATGGCAGCGCAAAATGCCACTACAAAACTGGTAACAAAATTTGCTCTTGCAAATCCTGAAATCACTTTCCGCTACTATGCCGATGGAAAAAAGATAATGAATGCTCTTCCCGGAGATTTAAAGACGAGGTGTCAAGGTGTTTTAGGAGACTCTTTTTTAAAGGGGGCTTTTGAGGTTGATTTTTCTGAAAATCAATCTATCTTTAAAGGGTTTATCGGATCCCCCCTGGATGCTCGAACAAACCGGGCAGGGCAGTACCTTTTTGTGAATGGAAGGGGGGTGATTTCACATCAAATTTCACAGGCGATATATGAAGGATTTGGAACGCGGCTGCAAGCAAATCTTCATCCGACCTATGTATTAACCCTTACTTTTCCACCGCAGTGGATTGATGTAAATGTTCACCCTCAAAAAAGAGAGATTCGTCTCTCCGAAGAAAGGGTGATACAACAGGGGATGAGGCGGGCAATCCTCGCAGCTTTTAAAGGAAAAGAAAAGTCTATAGAGTCTCCCAAATTGGAATGGAACTTAGAGGCTCCTCTCAAACTTCAGGAAACTTTTGAAGAGCTTTCTCCGACCCTTGATTTTGATTCTCCATCTGAGGAGCTTCCTGTTATTGGACTCTTTGATTCCTTTTTAATCATTCATCAAACAGCCTTGATTGATCTTCAAAGTAAAGATGGAATTTTAATAGTTGATTTAGAAGGGGCGACTGCACGTATTCTTTATGAGCGGTTTTTAGGAAAAAAATCTCTTCCTCTTCAAACCCTTTTGTTTCCGATCACCCTTGAATTTTCTCCTCATGAAAAAGAGCAGTTAACCCTTCACATCGATGAGATTAATAAGATGGGAATCGATCTTCGCCCCTTTGGAGAAGGGTGTTTCATTGTTGATGCTCTTTGTCCCGATATTGAAGAGGGAAAACTTAAAAGATTTCTTGGGAGCTTAGTTGAGATTTTCGATCAAAATTTGGTTGAAAAGGAGCGAGAAAAAAGACTTGCACTTTCAGCCTCATATTCTGCAAGATCACAAAAAAAGGGATGGACCCTTTTGGATGCAAAACTGACCGTTAAACAACTTCTTAAAACTACCTCTCCTTACCATTGTCCTAAAGGAAAGGGAACGATTATTGCTTTAAGTCATGACACAATCAAAAAGTTATTTCAGAAAAAGACTCTTTAAGTTTCGGAAAGAATTTTCCTCTATGAAAATCGATGGGTTTATTATCGAAAATCCTACAGATATTACATATATTACCGGTCTTAAACTTTCCCGTGGAAGATTACTTGTAAGTAAAAAAAATGCAGCTCTTTTTGTAGATGGAAGATACCACGAAGTTGCAAAGAAAGGTTCCCCCTATCCTGTAAAAAAATTAGGAAAAGAAGGGTTAAGCGCCCTTTTAAAATCATGGAAGGGCGTCAAACACTTTGGGTTTGATACAGAACTTTCTATTGCTGCCCACCGGGCTTTTAAAACGACTTTTACAAAATATAAAAAGAAGCTTAAGGGATTTGATTTCCCCACTCTTAAAGTTCGAGCTGTGAAAGATTCTGAGGAACTTGCAGCCCTCAAAAAAAGTGCTGATCTTTTATGGAAAGGATTTCTCCATATGCGGGAAAAGCTAAAAGTAGGGGTTTCTGAAGTTGAAATTTCCCGGGAATTTGAGTTTTATGTGAAAAAACAGGGAGCAGAAGCCCTTTCTTTTGAACCCATTGTAGCTTTTGGGGAGAATAGCGCCCTTCCTCACTACCATAGTGGAGCTCGGAAGCTTAAGAGGTGTGATGTCATTCTCATAGATATAGGTGTGGTACTTAATGGATACGCGAGTGATATGACCCGTGTTGTTTTCTTTGGGAAGGTTCCAAAGAGGATTGAAGAAATCTACCATATTGTTAAAAAGGCCCATTTAGCCGCTCTTCAGCAATGTAAAGCTGGAGCCATGGTGTCAAGCCTTGACAAAGTAGCGCGGAAAGCTATGGGAAAAGAAGAAAAGTATTTTGTTCATGCGCTTGGGCATGGTATAGGACTAGATGTACACGAATACCCCCGCATTAGCTCCGAAACTCATAATGTGGAGCTTGAAGTTGGAATGGTTATCACGATTGAGCCAGGCCTTTATCTTCCCGGCATTGGGGGGATTAGGTATGAGGATATGATTGTCATCACAAAATCGGGATATCGAAACCTATTTAAAGAAACTAGTGAGATAGGTTTATGAGTTTACGTTACCGATTATTTCTCTGGGTTGCCCTTGTCTGGCACTGGTAGCTTCGCGGGGGGTAGCTAGTTAAACCCTAAATAATGCGGCATGT
>CBEWFH010000213.1:0-2543 GCA_965555895.1 uncultured Simkaniaceae bacterium | reverse complement strand
CCATCACTAAGCGGATGACAATCGGTGCGGTCATTTGATCGCCAAACATATAGTGCCATTTAGCTGCGTTGTTAATGAGTTGGTCAAGGGCAAGGAGGAAAAAATCAACACGTTGGTGGGTAAGAATGGGCCGCATTCCTTGGATTGCCGTTCCGATAGCAACACCAGTCATGGCATTCTCAGATGTTGGCATATCCATGACCCTCTTAGGGCCAAATTTCTCTTGAAGACCGAGGGTAGTTCCAAAAGTTCCTTTAGGATCGGGAACACCAAGTCCCATTAAATAGACAGAAGGATCAGTTTCTAAAAGCTGAGAGGTTCCTTCTAGAATGGCTTGATTAAATTTTAATTCTCTTTCCACTAGCTACTCCGCATACATGAGTTCATAATCGAGATCAAAATGAGGATAAGGACTTTCTTTAGCGAAGGTGAATGCTTCGTTGATCTCAGTCTTTAGTTTTAATTCCATTATATCGAGTTCTTCTTCTGTGATAAGTTTTTCAGCAAGTAGTTTTTCTCGATAAACTTTGATGGGACATTTTTCTAGCCAGCTATTAAATTCCTCATGACTGCGGTAGCCAAGATCGGTATCATTATTAGGGCCGCAATGTCCGAGGAAGCGATAGGTATCAAATTCGATATAAGCAGGACCATTTCCCGACCGAATAGTGTCGACAGCTTCTTTTGCTATTTCGTAGGTTTCTTCGACATCATTTCCATTCCCTTCCCTAGCAAATATACCATGTGCTTCTGCAATTTTTACGCGACTACGGGCCGGTGCTTGGCGAACATTTAGGGGGGAATAAACCGAATAGAGATTATTTTCGCAGACAAAAAGAACAGGGAGATTTTTAAGAGAGGCGAAGTTTAAGCTTTCTGCAAAAACTCCTTCTTCGGTAGCCCCCTCACCAAAAAAAGAAACAGAGATTTTTTTATCATTTTTCATATGGGAGGCAAATGCAAGGCCTACTGCAACGGGGATACTATTTGCAACAATCGGAGTCGACCCCATCATCCCAACCGATAGATCGATAAGGTGCATCGAACCGCCGCGGCCAAGTGAGCACCCTGTTTTCTTTCCATGAATTTCAGCGATCATTTTATTAAGATCGCCTCCTTTGGCAAGGTAGTGAGCATGAGCACGGTGATTGCTCATGATTAAATCGTCAATATTTAGAGTTTCAGTGACTCCAACGGCAACGCCTTCTTGACCGATACTGAGGTGTGTCGGACAGCGCATTTTTTGCTCCGAGTAGCGGTCAGCTATTGCCTCTTCAACGCGGCGGATGCGGAGCATTTTATATAATAAATCAGTTTGGTTCACTTGAGCAACCTCGTGAGAAATTTGTTAAAGGGAATTTTTTTAATGGGTTCTTTGTTTCCGATAATTTGAACATTGATCGCCGAGGCTATTGAGCCAAAAAATCCTACTAAGGAAATCGGGTATCCTTTTGCAGCACTCATGGCAGCGAGTGCAAAGAAACTATCACCTGCACCGACACGATCAACCGTATTTGTAACTAAGGCAGGGATGTGGACCTCTGGTTCTTCTTCTGAAGAGCAGAAAACTCCTTTGACACCTTGGGTAATACAGATGTTTCTACAATTTAAGAATTCAGAAATATCAGCAGCAAGTCCCTCCATTGAGCTATAGCGATCATGGGCAGAGAGGCGGAGTTCAGGTTCATTCAGAGAAATGAAATCGGCACGACGGTAATGAGTGACGACATTAAAACCTCGGTTCCCACTGTTGGTTTGGGTGTTAATGGCTAAAAAATTGGGTAGATCACACAGTGCATCGACAATCATAGGGTTTGTAAAGCCGTTTCCAAAGTCACAGACAAGGACAAGGTCAAAGTCATTGGTATGATTTCCTAAGTAGGCAATAACTTGATCAGTCTCCTCTTCAGAGAGGAGAGAATCATTTGATGAATAGGTTTCAAAAAGCTTGGAAAGGCGGGTCCCATCCTTCATTACATACCGCTTTTTTGTAAGGGTTGAATGATTTGGTAATAAGACAAATTCTTTTTGAACTTTAGGATCAACGAGCCCATCGATAAGGTCGCGGTGAATGCATTTTTCTCCAATTGAAGTAAGTAGAGTGACATGATCGGAGAATTGAGCAATGTGGTTGGCAATAATAAGTGAGCCCCCTAAATAACGCTCATTGGTCTGGTTTCTAGCAACCATATGGAGTCCCTTGCCAGATTGCCCCATCGGTTCTGTATATTGATACTCATCGATAATCGCATCTCCAATGATGAGAATGCGAAGACCCTTTAAATCTTCAATCTTTTGAAGGAGAGCATCAATGGAGTACCTTTCTTTGATTTCAGCAAGGAGTGTTCTGAGCTCAGGAGAAGTGTTTTCAAAATGTTGATTGAGTAGTGCCGAGGAGCTAAAGACAATATCATCGGTATAAAAGACTCTCCCTTTCTCTTCTTGAACAGCACGCACTTCATCAGCAATTTTCCCTGTGACATCCTTGGAATTATCAGCATATTCCTTTCCTTTCACATAAATACTGGGCTTAATCTTCTTGA
>CBEWFH010000212.1:0-2552 GCA_965555895.1 uncultured Simkaniaceae bacterium | reverse complement strand
GACAATTCCGCCTAAAGGCGAAGGTTTAAAACCAGGGAATTGGAAATTAAAAGAAATAAAACAGCAAATTTTTCTTGATCTTTTTCCAGAAAATTACCCTTTCAATCTTGCTAACCATCCTGTGGTTAGCAAGATTTCCAAGGATAATTTTTCGAAAAAATCTTCAAGCCAATTTGTTGTTTTATTTCTTTCAATTAGTATAACGTGCAAAGGATCCTTTTTCTTGGAGTCCTTTTTTAATGATGAAGATTTCCCGCTCGATCCCAATCAGCTCAGACTTGGTCTGTTCGAGCTTCATTTTCTTTTCCTTGACTTCTGACTTCAGCTGGCTCAGCTCGAGCCCTAATGCATCATCAGGAGCTTTTACGAGCTTTAAGCTCCCTTCCTCTAAATCTCTTTTTAGTTTCTGGTAATCATCCAAGGTTTGATCATAGGCCTTTTTGATAATCCCCTTATCATTTTCAAGAGTTTTTAAGATCAGTTGTTGCCCAGAGTCTTGAAAAAGAGTCTCTTCTTTAACGGGAGGCTTTTTTTGTTCCTTTTTCTGCGCTAAGAAATATTCACGAGCACGTTGAATCTGCTTTTGATACCCTTCAGAGAGAAGACGAGATTGGTAGAGTTCCACGCGGAGGGTATTGAGCTCTTTGAGTCTTTGCCCTGCAACTACTGAAATCTCAGTATGTTCTTTCTCAAGTTTTGAAAGTTTTTCGCTCATTGCTTCAAGATCAATTTTCGAAGTTTCAATTTCTCGGTATATTTCTACAGACTCAGCAATAAGAGACTCACTTTTCTTAAAGATTTTATCCGATTCAATACGGCTCGCATCGACAAGGCTCAAAAGGACCTCTACCTCTTCTCTGGAAGAGGAAAGTTCATCTTTCAATGTATCGATCTCATTTTCGAGAGTCCGTTTTTCGGCAGCGGTTTTTTCTTCAAAGCTATGGAGAGAAATTTGGAGTTCCTGAAGGGCTTTTTCCTTTCCCTCTTTTTGTTTTGCATAATAACTTTTAAGCTCTTCCATCGACAAAAATGAAATCGTCAGTCCGAGAACAAGGGAGCATCCCCACCCTACTTTCCAAAGAAATGCGTCGTGGTGGCCAAAGAAATAGTTAAAGGAAAAGTACAGAATAAAAACCATAAGGGTCAGAGAAAAACCGCTCATCCTATAGCCCCAAGAAAGGACAAAACCCATCACAGTGATGAGAGGAAGATAAGGGTTTGATAGATTAGGGACAGCAATAATTAAAGTAAGCATCACAAGGAGAGGTCCTAGTAGCATCCAAAACAGGGGCTTTGTTTCTGATGCTGAAAAATCTGCCCATTTCTTAATAACGTCATTCATACGAGCCATTTAAGCCTCCGGCTGAAAAGATCTCTAAAATTTGAGTCGCCGATAAAAAACCCTCCTTAAATCGATCTAGTCCAAAACACTCATTAGGAGCGTGCATACTATCGGTAGCAAGACCTACACCCATCATCACTAGCTCTCCTCCACATACTTTAGAAAGCATGGGAACAATGGGAATCGTTGCACCACATAATTTGCGCCGACACTTTGTATTATATACTGCTTCATAAGCTTTGATTGTTCCTTCAACGGTCTTCGAATTTAGGGATGCCATGACACCAGGTGTCCCGTGACCCATTTCCAAATTTAACTCTATACCCTTTGGGAGAATATTTTTCAAAAATGTCTCAATTGCACTAATCACTTGCTTAGGATCTTGATTGGGAACGAGGCGGCATGATAGCTTGACCATCGCTTTGGAAGGGATAATCGTTTTAAATCCATCCCCTGTATATCCACTCTCCATCCCATTGATCTCAAGGGTGGGGCGGATCCAGTTCAATTCAAGGAGAGAAAAATCCCCTTCACCTTGAAAAACCTTTACTTCAAAAGGGGGAGAATCTTTTTCAGGATCAGCTTCCCAATCAAGGACATCATGCTCCTTTTTCGATAATATTTTTACCCCATCATAAAAGCCGGGAATGGTTACTTCCCCTTTTTCGTTCCACATCTTCCCAATTGCATTGGAAAGAGCCCTTGCAGGGTTGAGAACAATCCCCCCAAACACCCCTGAATGTAGATCAGTATTGCTATTTTTAACTGTTGCGCTGATGTTTGTCACCCCTCGAATCCCTAAAGTGACAGCAGGAATCCCCTTTCCATACATATCAAGATCAACAATGAAAATATGTTCGGCTTGGAGTTCCTTTTTTTTAGCATCCAAAATCCCTTCAAGACCAGGGCTACCAATCTCTTCTTCCCCTTCGATAAGGACTTTAATGTTCACCTTTTTCTCTTTAGCGAGCTCTAGAAAAGCGCGAATCGCTAAAAGAGTGTAAAATCCTTGTCCCTTATTATCGATCGCCCCTCTTGCATAAACAATATTATCTCGCACCTCAGGTTCAAAGGGAGGGCTTTTCCATTCATCAAGAGGGACAACAGGCTGGACATCATAATGTCCATAAAAGAGGAGGGTCGGGCCGTTGCCACCCTTATAAGTTCCAAAAACTGAAGGATGTCCCGATGTTTCCCAAACTTCGGTCTC
>CBEWFH010000211.1:0-2556 GCA_965555895.1 uncultured Simkaniaceae bacterium | reverse complement strand
TCCCAATGATGAAGAAAAAGTGCGACGGATGTCTTTTATTGAAAATGGACAGATCAAGATGGCAAACCTCGCCATCTACGGCTCACATAAAGTGAATGGAGTGGCAGTCCTTCACACAGAAATCCTAAAAGCCTCTCTTTTCAAAGACTTTTACGAAATGTATCCCGATAAATTTGTCAATGTCACCAACGGTGTAACGCAACGGCGGTGGCTCCTTCATTGCAACCCTCTCCTCACCGAATTTTTGGAAAAACGGATCGGTAATGGTTGGATCACAAATTTTGAGGAGATTGCTCGAATTAGCGACTATGCAAATGACCCTAGCGCGCAAAAAGAATTTCTAGAGATCAAGAAAAAAAATAAAGAGCGTCTTCTGAAAATGGTTCAAGAAGATACAGCTTTTCATCATGGAAATGGAAAAACTTATACTTCTCAAAATCTCCTCGGCACCGACGCTCTTTTTGATGTGCAAATCAAGCGGATCCATGAGTATAAAAGGCAGCTCATGAAAACCCTCCATCTTCTCATGCTCTATTTTGAAATCAAAGAAAACCCCGATTCTCACCGGATCAAACGGTTTGCGATCTTCGGAGGGAAAGCAGCCCCCGGCTACGACGTCGCTAAATCAATTATCCGCCTTATCTACTGCCTCTCTCGAAAAATTAATAATGATCCCGATATGGGCGACCGTCTTAAAATTATCTACATAGAGAACTACAATGTCTCCAAAGCAGAAGTGATCATCCCCGGAACCGATCTTTCTGAGCAAATCTCTACCGCTGGTATGGAAGCCTCAGGAACAGGGAATATGAAGTTCTCTATTAATGGCGCTTTGACCATTGCTACCGACGATGGAGCCAATGTTGAAATGCGGGAAAAAATAACCAATGAGTGGTGGCCTTTCATGTTTGGAGCCAGCTCCAATGACAACATAGAGATGCGCCGTTCCAAAAGCTATAACCCTCTTGAAATATCCGCAAATAATCCGCAAATCAGCAAAGTAGTCGATTCTTTAAAAAATCGCTTTCTTGTTGAGAATGATGCCGAACATGAATCGCTCCTCCTTGTCTACAACACACTCCAAACCGACCCCTTCTTCGTTCTCAACGATCTTATGCCTTACTATGAAACCCAGAAAAAGGTTGAAGAGCTATACCAAGATCAAAATCGATGGGCAGAGTTTGCCATCCACAATATCGCTGGAATGGGATCATTTTCTGCTGATGTCTCGATCAAAAATTATGCTGAAAAAATCTGGGATCTAAAACCTTGTCCCCCTGATTCTAAAGAACTTGATCAAGTTCGAAAAGAATATAGCGAACACGATCGGTATAGGATTAAGCAGTGTCCCTAGTAAAGTTCCCACTTCTTAAGGAGTTTTTCGTAGGTCCCAATATCCCGCAGCTTTTCAAGACCATGGTTAAAGACTTCTATAAGCTCTTTGTTATCTCCATTAATAGTGAGGAGTCGGAGCCCAGCATCGTTGAGAGGGGGAGTAGCGATTTTTACCTGCCCATAATATAAGTCGCGGATATAACTTGTTGCTTGAAGGTAACCCATAAGAATCCCATCAAGACTTTCGGTAAGTATCTCATCAAGCCCTTCAGGAATCGTATCATAATAGTGAACGACTACACCTGGATATTTATCAATAAGGAGGGCCTCATTAGCAATGGAGTCAACTCCTATTTCTTTCCCTTTAAACTGTTTAATGCTGCTTACCTTCATTCCGGCCTTCACCACAAGAACAGGGCCGATATGGACAAAAGGTTCTGAAAAGGTGTAGCTTTTCTCTAAATAGACACGAGGGGTCATTGAATTTAGAATCCCCTCGTATTTCTTTTCCTTAAGTCCCGGAATCAAGTTATCCCAACCCATGGTAACCGTCTCAAAGAAAACTCCCTCTTCATAAGATATTGCCCTAAGGAGTTCATTGGAAAAGGCATAAATATTAGCCTCTTTTCCTCCTAAGCTTGCAGGATACCAACTGGGATCAATCCCAATCCGATAGGTCTTTCCACTCGTTCCACAAGAAACAAGGATCATAGCAATAATAAGAAAGGTACAAATCCGCTTTAACATTACTTTTTATCTTAGTTCTTCCAAATCAATTTATCAAGTAGATCATCCTTAATTTATGCAAAAAAAATTGAGCACCTTGCAATAAAAATATTTTTTACTACTTTGATGATTAGTAGAGCCTTTATCATTACTGGAGGGATTTTAATGAAAAGAATTTGCTTAGCACTCTTGATGGTTACTTCTGTTGGTGCATTTGCTAAAGCGCGAGAGGGTTATATTCCTTGCGAAAAAACCTATGTTGACCCTTTTCTAGTCGATTTACATGAAAAACTAATCCACGTTGAAACTAAGGGAAATGTCTATCAAACCTCAGCGATTTACTCAGATAAAGAGGAGCTCTTTTATAGAGATTACCTTATACTATTTCCATGAAATAAAATCATATCACCGCCCATGACCTGGAACAGAGCTCCTTGATATGGTCTGGGATGTTTACAAACCAATTCCAAGCCTCGCAGCACCCCTCTACAATCG